>CAZHQU010000066.1:0-8383 GCA_964534245.1 uncultured Coprobacillus sp. | reverse complement strand
CATTGATGATTCTATATCAAATTAATATGGATTTAAGGCAACTTGTGGTATAATAAACATAAATAATCAAGTAAAATAGTAAAGAGGAGATTGGAGTTGCAATAGGATAGTCCAGTCGAAACGGGTATATATTATTTATAGAATCAATTACTTGCTTAAAATATTAGTTATAAGATAAACAATAAAATAGATGAAGTTGTGTAAAGCAATTTCATCTTTTTCTTATAAAATGATTGAATAATTTAATATTATTTAATATAATATAGATGTAAAACATTTTTATCGGAGGTTCTATGAAGAAATTATTAAGTTTTATAATTGTTTTTATTTTGGTCTTTGCTTTTATTGCATGCGATGAAGTTGAAAAGGTATTTAAGTTAGAAGTTTCTGATGTTACTTTGGCTGTGGGAGATAAATATGAGATTAAAGTTAAAGTATCTGGATATACTAGCAAAATTGAGTATAATGTTTCTGATAGTTCAATTCTTGGTATAAATGAGAATTGTATTGATGCAAAAGCGGAAGGAACTGCATATGTAGAAATATCTTTAAAAGATGAAGATGTTAATCCGTTAAAACTTAATGTTATTGTTGTTGATAATAAAGAAAATGAAAAATATATAAAACTTACTTTTGAAGATGAAATTAGAGTTAATGAAACAAAGAATTTAAAAGTAGAATTAAATAATTTAGATGGTGAAATTGAATATATTTCAAGTAATCCTAATGTTTTAACTGTTAATAATGGTAAGGTTACTGGTGTTTCTGCTGGTACTGCAACTGTTACAGCAAAATTAGGTGATTATCTCGCTATTATTGAAATTGAAGTATTACCTCCATTAGTAGTTAATCCAGAAAGTATAAGCGTTGGTAAGTCATCATATGAATTACTAATTAATGATGAAGCTAATTTACAATATTCTGTTTTACCAAGCGAAGCTAATCAAGAAGTAGAAATTAAGTCTGAAGATGAAACAATTGTAAAAGTTGAGGGAGATAAAATTACTGCTTTAACTAGTGGAACTACTAATGTAGTTATTACTTCTAAAGAAGACGAAAGTGTAAAAGCAGTTATTTCTGTTACAGTTACACTTCCTTTAGCTACTAGAATAGATGTTTTAGATAATGTTATTTTGTTTAAACAAAAAGTAGGAGATACTGTTCAATTAGAATGGAAAGTAGTTCCTGATAATGCTAAACAAGAGGTTGCCTTTGCATCAAGTGATGAATCAGTTGCAACTGTTTCTGCTGATGGTTTAGTTAGTGTTGTTGGAAGTGGAAGTGCAATTATTTCAATTTTAACTACTGATGATAGTGGTGTAAAAAAAGAGGTGAAGTTTATGGTTTCTGATAGTGTTGCTCCAGAATTTGTTTTAGATGATAAAACTAAAGAACATGTTGTTTTAAACTGGAATAAAGAATTTAATCCATTAGAAGGCATTAAAGCTATTGATGATGTTGATGGTGATATCACTGATTCTATTCAAGTTGAAACTGATTTAGATAATAAAACTTATGGAACATATAATGTAAATTATTCTGTTAAGGACAAAGCAGGAAATGTTGCTAAAATGACAAGAACAGTTGAAGTTGTATGGAACTATGATGTAGAGTTTATTGGTCATGCTGGAAGTTTCTATGGATTAATGAACTCAGAAGAAGCAATTTTATATGCTCTTAAGAATTTAAAATATCAAGCCGTAGAAGTTGACTTAAAACAATCTAAAGATGGAGTATTTATTCTTTCTCATGATGATACATTTAATGGTGTTGATTTAGCTTCAACTAACTGGGCTGATTTAAAAGATATAACTAGAACTGCTGGACGTACTGGTGGAATTCCTTCACAAAATGGTTCTGTTACTAATTCACCATATACAACTAAACTTTGCACATTAGAAAGATATTTAGAGATTTGTAAAGAATATAACGCTAAAGCAGTTATTGAATTAAAATGGTCTAATGGTATTAATAATAATGATACATCTAGAATGGATGACTTAATGAAAGTTATAGAAGCTTGTGGAATGAGAGAAAACACAATATTCTTAGCTTCTCAATATAACTGTTTGATTTGGACTAGAAATAATGGATATTCAGATATTGAATGTCAATATTTAGTAAACTCTTGTGAAAGTGATACTGTTTTAAATAGATGTAAAGAATATGATTTTACAGTAAGTATTAATGTTACTGGTACTGCTACTAATAGCGATGAATGGTTAGCTAAATATCAAGAAGCAGGTATTAAGATTTCAACATATACGTATACTCAATATGTTGATTATGATGTTGTTCAAAAATGGATTGACAAAGGCGTAGATTATGTGACGTGCGACTGGCATTTGATGAATAAACTAAATTTACCTGAATCAAGCAATGACCCAGATGCTAATACAACATATAATGTAATATTTAAAGATCATGATGGTACAGTTTTAAAAGAAGCTGTCGTTAAGAAAGGTAAAACTGCAGCTCCACCTACTGATCCAACTAGATTAGGATATGAATTTACTGGCTGGGATAAAGATATTAAAAATGTAAAAGAAGATATGGAAGTTACAGCAACTTATGAAATTATTAATTATACTATTAATTATGAAAGTAATATTGGTGTAACAAGTGTATCTGAGTGGGCTTCTAAAGAAGATTTTGCTAATGAATTATATAATGATTTGTTTGATTGGATAGTTGCTAATGAAAGTAAGATTAGTGGATTAACAAAAAGTGGTAATACATATACCTTTACAAAGAATGGCAAAACAGCAACATTCAGCAGTGGTACAGATATTTTCAATACTGATATTTATACATTTGAAGTTACTTTCTCCAATTTATTCTATAAACCTGTAGTTAGATCAAGTGATGGAAGTTGTGTTATTGAACCATCTGAAGATTATTTCTTAAACAGTGATAAATATCGTGAAAAATATAAAGAAGTTGATGCGTTATTATATAGAGGAGTTAAAAATAGATATACATCTTATGATGATACTTATACACCAACATCTGCTGGAAAGATTCAAATATTCTTTAGATTCCACCAATGGGTAACTGGTGGTGCTACAATTAATGAATTTTTACCTCTTCCTAAGAAATATTCTGTAGATACATCAGGATATGAAGTTACTCTTCCTACTACTAATTTATACTATACAATTAATGATGAATTTGATCTTCCTCAAGCATCATGTGCATCATTAGAGTTCTTAGGATGGTATTTAGATAAAGAATTTACTAAACCAATTACTAAAATTGAAAAAGGTAGTACTGGTAATCTAATTTTATATGCTAAATGGAATACAAATAATTAATATTCTAAACTAAATAAACAATAATAGGTAGTTTGTCAGAAAACTACCTATTTTTGTTATATTTTTATTATTTGTATGGTATAATATTATTATGTGATAAAAGAATTAAACATTATATAATGGAGGTTTAAAACATTTATATGGAAAGAACTGTAAATGAAATGATAAATGATTTAGTTTTAAAAGGTCAAAAAGCTTTAGAAGAATATTATAATTTAGATCAAGCTCAAGTTGACTATATTGTAAAGAAATGTAGTGTTGCGGCGTTAGATGAACATGGAAAACTTGCATTATCTGCTGTTAATGAAACTAAAAGAGGAGTATTTGAAGATAAAGCTACAAAGAATTTATTTGCATGTGAATATGTAAGTAATAATATGAGACATATGAAGTCTGTTGGAATTATCAATGAAGATCCTGTGACAGGTATTGTTGATATTGCTGATCCTGTAGGGGTTGTTTGTGGGATAACTCCAGTTACTAATCCAACTTCAACTGTAATTTTCAAAGCTCTTATTTGTATTAAGACTCGTAATCCAATTATTTTCGCATTTCATCCAAGCGCGCAAGAGTGTTCAAAAGAAGCTGCAAAAGTGTTACTAGAAGCAGCAGTTGCTGCTGGTGCACCTGAGAATTGTATTCAATGGATAGAAGAGCCTTCAATGGAAGCTACTAGTGAATTAATGAAACATCCAGGTGTAGCTACAATTTTAGCTACTGGGGGTAATTCAATGGTTAAAGCAGCTTATTCTTGTGGGAAACCTGCTTTAGGCGTAGGTGCGGGTAATGTCCCTGCATATATTGAAAAAACTGCTAACATAAAGCAAGCAGTTAATGATATTGTTATGAGTAAAACATTTGACAATGGTATGATTTGTGCTTCTGAACAAGCGGTAATAATTGATAAAGAAATATATGATAAAGTTGTTTCTGAGTTTAAGAGATTAGGTACATATATGGCTAAAGCAGAAGAAAAAGCATTATTAGAAGCTTATATGTTTGGAGTAAATAAAGATTCAGATTTAACAAAAGTTAAGCTTAATCCAAATGTTGTTGGTAAAACTGCTTATTATATTGCTAAAGAATCTGGCCTTGTTGTAAGTAATAATACAACAATAATAGGCGTTGAATGCCAAGAAGTGGGACCAAAAGAACCTTTAACAAGAGAAAAACTTTCACCTGTATTAGCATTTTTAAAAGCTGAATCAGTTGAAGATGGATATGATAAAGCTTCAAAAATGGTTGAATTTAATGGGCTAGGTCATAGCGCTGCAATTCACACTGATAATAAAGAAGTAGCTGATGAGTATGGTAAAAGAGTAAAAGCAATAAGAATTATTTGGAATTCTCCTGCAACATTTGGTGGTATTGGTAATGTTTATAACTCATTCTTACCATCACTAACATTAGGATGTGGAAGCTATGGAGGAAACTCAGTAGGTGGTAATGTTAGTGCAGTGAATTTATTAAATATTAAAAAGATAGGGAAGAGAAGAAATAATATGCAATGGTTTAAAGTACCTTCAAAGATATACTTTGAAAGAAACTCAATTCAATATTTACAAGATATTAAAGATATAAAACGTGTATTTATTGTTACGGATAGAACTATGTTAGATTTAGGTTATGTTGATAAAATAACTGAACAATTAAATCTACGTAGAAATAAAGTTCAAATCTCATTATTTGTTGATGTTGAACCAGACCCAGATATTAAAACTGTTAAGAAAGGTTTAGCAATTATGAAAGCCTTTCAACCAGATACAATTATTGCATTAGGTGGAGGTTCACCTATGGATTGTGCAAAAGGTATGTGGTTATTCTATGAACAAGAAGATGTTAATTTTGATGATTTAAAACAAAAGTTTATGGATATTAGAAAAAGAGCATTTAAATATCCTGAATTAGGAAAGAAATCTCATTTAATATGCATTCCAACAACATCAGGAACGGGTTCTGAAGTAACTCCTTTTGCGGTAATAAGCGATAAAGCTAATAATAAAAAATATCCATTAGCAGACTATGCTTTAACTCCAACAATTGCAATCATTGATTCAGAGTTCACAACAAATCTTCCAAGCACAATTACTGCTGATACTGGAATGGATGTTTTAACTCACGCATTAGAAGCATATGTATCAGTTTTAGCAAGTGATTACACTGATGGTTTGGCTTTACAAGCAATTCAAATGGTATTTAAGTATTTACCTAGAGCAGTTAAGAATGGAAAAACAGATTTAGAAGCAAGAGAAAAAATGCATAATGCTTCAGCAATAGCTGGTATGGCATTTGCTAATGCATTCCTAGGAATGAACCATTCACTTGCTCATAAAGTAGGTGCAGTATTCCATACGGCTCATGGTAGAGCTAATGCAATTTTATTACCACATGTTGTAAGATATAATGGTATAGTTCCTTCTAAATTATCTACATGGCCTAAGTATAATTATTATGTAGCAGATGAAAAATATCAAACTATAAGTAAATTATTAGGCTTAAAAGCTGATACAAAAGAAGAAGGAGTTGAATCTTTAGCTCAAGCAATTATAGATCTTGGTAAGGAAATTGGTATTAAAATGAATTTCTGCGAACAAGGAATTGATGAAAAAGAATGGATGGATAAACTAGATGAAATAGCGTATGAAGCATTTGAAGATCAATGTTCTCCAGCAAATCCAAAAGTTCCTTTAGTTGAAGATATGAAAGAAATATTAAAGAAAGCTTATAAAAACAATTAATTAAAAAATAAAAAAGACGGTAGAAACTAGAAGTTCTACCGTTTTATTTATAGATTCTTTATGGCAAGATAGTTAAAAGAATAGCTAAATTATCATAGATTTGACCACTCTCTTCATCACTTTCAAATAATGATAAATGATGTTTAGGTTGCTCTATAGGCAATTGACATAGCAATTCACAACCTAATTTCTCAGCAACAATTTCCCCTCCACCTTCACCAAAAATCTTTTCTTTTTGACCATTTACTGGGTTTTTGAAGTATGACATATTTTCTATAACGCCAATTACATTGTGTTTTAATTGTAAAGAAGCAAATCCAGCTTTTGTAGCTACGAAGCTTGCTGATTTATGAGGAGTAGTTACAATTAAAACTTTTGCTGTTGGAACAATGTTCTTCAAGTCTAAAGCGACATCGCCAGTTCCAGGTGGGCAGTCAACGATAATGAAATCTAAATCTCTACTCCATACTACTTCATAGAAGAAGCTTTGAATCATTGAACTTAACATAGCTCCACGCCATACAATTGGTTTGCCTTCTTCAGCAAAGAATTCTGTAGAAATTACTTCCATACCGAAACCAGTAAGTGGAACGATTTTTCCATTTTCATCTGGTCTTGGGTGTTCATGTTTAACTTCAAGAATTTGTGGCATACTTGATCCATAAATATCCGCATCAATAATACCTACTTTCTTACCCATACGTTTTAAAGCATAAGCAATATTAGCACTAACTGTACTCTTACCAACTCCACCTTTACCACTTTCAATTAAAATAAATTTAACGTTAGAATTTACAATACTTTCAATAATTCTACGTTCTTCAAAAGTAATTTTGATTCCAGTGAATCCCATATCAAGTTTAACTATCATTGCAAGTTGACGCTTAATAGCTTTTTCTTCTATTCCATTTCGTTTTGTAATAACAATAATCATTATTACAACATTTCTATCAGTATCAATCCCTACATGTTTAATACTTTTACTTTGTTCTAATGTTTTACCGTTGGCAGGGTCAACAACATCTTTTATTCTTTGTTTAATATCTTCAACTGTATATTTCATATTATCCCTCTTTTATAATTGGTATTTTATATTCATCTTTATAGATATTACTGTTTGTAATAATATCATATAACTTTGTAGCCTTTAATTCATTCAAACAATAGTAGTTGTTTGAATTTTTAGGTGATGTAATAATCTTTTCTTTAATTTCTTTTGGTAATTTATTAATATACTTTTTAGCATTTTTATTAAATCCTAAGACTCTTAAGTAATTTATTTCTTGAATTGTATCTTTAGAAGTCTCCATAACAATGTGAAGAAGAAGTCTTCTAATATAGTTACTTGAATATCTTTTTGTTTGACTGTTTGTTATTAATTCATTTAAAGAATTTGATTTATCTAAATTATTAGATATTCTATTCTCAATTCCTTCTTTTATGCCTAAATAATCAGTAATATTAGAATTAATAAATTTGTATTTAACTAAATTATATAGATTATTTTCACTAGTTTCTATATTGATTAAACAATTACTGTAATCAAATGGTACATATTCAGAAATATCTATAACATTATTTGTGTCAGATTTGATTAAATTTCTAATAGAAGTTGCTGATGAGATTTCACCAGTAATGTTTTCATCAAAGTAATTGTTACTAATTCTTTTAATTAAATTAATATTAATTTTAGGATTTATTTTATTTATTGCTTTAAGGTATTGTAATGCAAGGGTATTGTTTGGTAAACTGTAATTAACAATTAATTCTTCATCTTCAGTTAAACTAAATAATGCTTTATTACAAGAAGTACTATAAGAAAATCCTTGATCTAAATATTCTTTAACTTTAATTTGAAATGAATCATTTTTTGTTAATGAGTCTAATAATTTAAGTTTATCTAAATTATCAAGTTCCACCCCACAAACTATATCGGTAACACCCATTTGATTTAATGCATTAATACAGTTATAAGCAAAGTAATCAGCACTACAAACAGTACCTATGAAAGGTAATTCTAAAACTATATCAACTCCTAAGTCTAGAAGTCTTTTTGTTTTTTCGAATTTATTTATGACAGATATTTCACCTCTCATAGTAAAGTTCGTGCTTGTGATTGCTATAACGATATCTGGTTTCAAGTCATTTATTGCTTTTTCAATAAAGTATTTATGTCCATTATGAAGGGGGTTAAGTTCTAAAATTAAACCTAATACTTTCTTCATTAAAATCACCTTTAATATTATACCACATATTAAGAAAAAAATATATTATTATTTTTGATTTGTATATGCACGATAATTATTATATATATACTTAAATTGACAAAAG
>CAZHQU010000065.1:0-8432 GCA_964534245.1 uncultured Coprobacillus sp. | reverse complement strand
ATCTAACTCAGCAATTATTGGATTATTAATTAGTATGTTATGGTATGTTTATTTCTATGGGGCTAATTTAGTTGAAAAACCATGGTTTGGCGCATTTTCATTCGATAGTTCAGAATTACCATTAGTTACTACTTATGCAATGTATACTCCAATCTTCTTTATGATGATTCTTAAGAAGCGAAAAGAGTTTGGTGTATTTAAAGGAATAATTTTGCCTGCAATTGCAATTGTAAGTTGTGCATTTATGACATTTGCAGCAATCTATTCTCATGAAATTAAATGTTTATACTTCTTTATAGTATTTATTGTTTTAATGGGAATTGGTGGATTATTCTTTATATTTAATAATGGTCAAGATAATAATTTAAATGGATCAGAACAAGACGACTATGATAGTCTAGAAAGTTCTGAAGAAGTACTTACAGAGGAATAGCAAACTAGAATAATTATATAACAAATAAACTAGATAAATAACCATGAATGGAGGCGATTTTTATGAAGAGGTATTTCGTTGCGTCAGACATTCATGGTTTTTTTACTGAATGGATGAACGCATTAAAACTAAATGGTTTTGATATAAATAACGATAATCATATAATCATAGTATGTGGAGATGTAATCGATAGAGGAATTGAATCAGATAAAATTATTGATTTTTTATTGAATTTTCCAAAACAAAGAAAAATATTAATCCTAGGAAATCATGAAGAACTTTTCATTGATATGGTATATAGAGGTTATCCCGTTAATCGAGATGTAGGAAATGGAACTTATAAGACATATCAACTTTTGTATAAAACTGATGAAATAATGAGTATAAATGAGTTCAAAAAAACTAAATTATACAACTTGATTAATGAAATGGTTGATTATTATGAAACAGATAATTATATCTTTACTCATTCTTGGATACCATATGATTATTTCGGACTATTTAATCCTGAATGGCGAAATGCAACATCAGAACTTTGGTATAGAGCGAGATGGATTCATAACATTGAAGAAAATATTAAAAGACCTAATCAAACAGGAAAAACTATCGTTTGTGGGCACAAACATGCAATATATGGTCATTTATATGAATTATACGGTGAAAGAGCATTTGATGAATATTATACATTAAGAAATAATCATATAGATTTGAATAAAATTTATTATGGAAACGGAATAATAAACTTGGATTGCAACACTTATAAAAGTAATAATGTTGGTATTTTAGTGTTAACAGAGGAGAAAATATAATGGAAAATAGTAATTTGAGATTAGATTATTTACCAAATCATCCTGAAATTAAGATTTATCAACACAAAAAGATGATAAAAATTAATACTGATACTCAAGTATTAGGTGAATTTATTAAAGTAAATTCCAATGAGACAATTCTAGATATAGGTACAAATACAGGGGCATTACTTCTCTATGCAAATATGTTTAAACCTAAAAAACTAATAGGATTAGATATTAATAATGAAGCCCTAGAGGTTTGCAAGATAAATATGGAATATCATAATATTACAAATTATGAACTTATTTGTACTGATGCAATGACTTATGTTGGTGAAGAAGTAGATGTTATAGTGTGTAATCCTCCTTATTTTAAGACTGATGAAAATAATAAATCTAATGATAAATTCCTAAATTTAGCTAAACATGAAAGCGAATTTTGTTTAGAAGGAATGATAAAAACAGCTTATAAAAACCTAAAACTTAATGGTAAATTTTATATGCTATTTACTTCTCAAAGATTAAGTGAGGTAATTCTATTGCTAAATAAATACCATTTTGAAGTGAAAGTAATGAAATTTGTGTATGATGAAAACAAAGAATATTCAAATGTTTTTATGGTGAAAGCAGTTAAATATGGTCTTTCAGGAATGTTTGTTGAGAAGCCAATAATAATTACCAGATAAAAAAATTTATAAAAAATCAAAGTCTAATTGCGTTATATAATTAACAAATTAGATTTTTTTTATCTTAAATTTATAATTGTTTCTTGATAATTATTTCCTATTTTTGAATGATATTATTTGATAAATAATACGAATAAAATTATTAAAATTTTTAAATAACAAATTTAGTTAATTTAACTATTTAATTATTTAACATTTTGTGGTATAATATGTAAAAGACTTTAAGGAGAATTAAAATGGGTTTATTTAGTTTTTTTAAGAATAAAAAGAAGAAAGAAGAAGCATTAAAATATAAAATTGGAATGGAAAAGACTAGAAAAAGTACTGCGTTTAGTAGACTAGCTAATCTATTCAAAGGTCATAGTCAAATTGACGAAGAATTATTTGATGAATTAGAAGAAATCTTTGTAATGGCTGACATCGGAATTGATACAGTTGTTAAGTTTGTTGAAGAATTAAAGAGTGATGAAAAAGTTAAAGGCCTTTCAACAGCTAAAGAACTTCAACCAATAATTATTGATAAGATGTTTGACATCTACTTAAAAGGCGAAATTGTAAAAACAAATCTAAATTTTAATAAAGATGGTTTAAGTGTATTCTTATTTGTTGGAGTAAATGGTGTTGGTAAAACAACAACAATTGCGAAGATTGCTCATAAATTAATTAAAGAAGGTAAGAAAGTTTTAGTTGCTGCAGGAGATACTTTTAGAGCTGGCGCTAGTGAACAACTAGAAGTTTGGGGTAAAAGAGTGGGTTTTGAAGTAGTTACTAAAGATTATGGTAGTGATCCTTCAAGTGTTATTTATGAAGGTATTTCAAAAGCTAAGAAAGAAGGATATGACGTATTATTATGTGATACTGCTGGCAGACTTCAAACTAAAGTTAATCTTATGAAAGAATTAGAAAAGATGAAGAAAGTTATTTCACGTGAAGTAGATAATGCTCCACATGATACACTTTTAGTAATCGATGCTACAACAGGTCAAAATGGTTTATCTCAAGCAAAAGCCTTTTTAGAAGCGACTGACGTATCAGGTGTTGTACTTACTAAACTTGATGGTACAGCAAAAGGTGGTATCGTCTTAGCTATTCGTGATACATATAATGTTCCTATTAAATTTATAGGCCTTGGTGAAGGTATGGATGATTTAGAATATTTCGATATCGAAAAGTATGTATACGGATTATTTGCTGAAATGATTGATGAAGAAGAATAATTATATAAATATTAATTACATAGATTTGGAATAAATACTTTGGAACAAAAATATGGAAAGTTTAATTAAGAAACATGAATATTACACTACACTTTTTGATTTCTATGAATCTTTATTTACAGAAAAACAAAAAGAGTATTTTAGTGATTTTTATTTTTATGATTTATCATTATCTGAAATTGCTAAAAACCATAATATTAGTAGAAGTGCAGTTTTTGATGCAATTGATAAAATACATAAGTTATTAGATGATTATGAAAGTAAACTATCTTTATTTAAAAAGTTTAAAGATAGGGAAAAATTATATCAAGAATATTCTAATAAATGTCAAGATTTAGAACAAGATAATAATTTATTAGAATTAATTAAAAAATTGAAAGAAATAGAGTAGGTGTAAATTATGCCATTTGAAAGTTTATCTGAAAGATTACAAATGTCAGTTCGTAGAATAACTGGTAGAGCAGTTCTAACTGAAAAAGACATTGAAGATATGATGCGTGAGGTTAGATTATCATTATTAGAAGCTGACGTAAATTATAAAGTAGTAAAGAAATTTACAAGCGATGTAAAGGAAAAAGCTCTTGGTGAAAAGATTTTAAAATCTTTAACTCCTGGAGATATGGTAGTTAAAATTGTTCATGATGAGTTAAAATCATTAATGGGTGATGAAGCAGAAGGCATTTCTTATAAGATGAATGGAATTACTGTTGTTATGCTCGTTGGTTTACAAGGTGCCGGTAAAACTACTCATTGTGGGAAATTAGCTCAATACTTAAGAAAGAAAGATGCTAAAAAACCAATGATGATTGCTGGGGACATATATAGACCAGCAGCTGTTAACCAATTAGTTCAAGTTGGTAAACAAATTGGTGTTGAAGTATTTGAAATGGGTACAAACTATCCTGTAACTGAAATTGTTCAAAAAGGTTTACAATACGCTAAAGAAAAAGGTTATGATTTAGTCATAATCGATACAGCTGGTCGTTTACATATTAATGATGAATTAATGACTGAACTTGAAGAAGTATCAAAGATTGCAAAACCTGATGAAATTTTATTAACTATTGACTCAATGATGGGTCAAGACTCTATCAATGTAATTACAACATTTAATGAAAGATTAAAATTAACTGGATGTATCTTGACTAAACTAGATGGCGACACACGTGGTGGTGCAGCATTGTCTATTAGATATTTAACTAATGTTCCAATTAAGTTCATGGGTGTTGGTGAAAAGATTGATCAATTAGAAATTTTCCATCCTGAAAGAATGGCAGGAAGAATTCTAGGTATGGGTGATATCGTATCATTTGTTGAAAAAGCAACTGAGTCAATTGACGAAGAAGAAGCTACAAAACTAATGGAACGAATCCAAAAAGGTGTTTATGATTATAATGATTATCTAAAACAATTAAAATGGATTAAACGAATGGGATCACTTAAAGGATTGCTATCAATGATTCCAGGTTTAGGTCAACAAATAAAAAATATGGATATTGATGAAAAGAAATTCAATAATATTTCTGTAATTATTATGTCAATGACAAAACAAGAAAGAAAGAATCCAGATCTATTAGATAAAAGTATGTCAAGACGCGAGAGAGTTGCTAAAGGTTCTGGTAGACCATACCCTGAAGTTAATGCATTAGTAAAACAATTCAATGAAATGAAAAAACAATTGAAAGTTTTCGCAAATATTGATCAAGAGAAATTAGCTCAAGGTAAAGTTCCTCAAAATATGATGCAACCTCCAAAACAAAAGAAAGGTAAAGGAAAGGGAAAAGGAAACCGTAAATTCCCATTCTAAAAATAAAATATGGATAGTAAGACATTTTTAGAAAATTACAAAAAAATTTATGCTGAATATATTGCTTTTATAGATGGTGGAATTAATAAAAATGTTTTAAAAGCTGAAGAAATTGTTAGTGAATACCTAACTGAAGTCGAAGCTAGAAACTATTCATTAAAATCATACAAAGCAAAAATCATTCGTAATGAACAAGAACATTTACAAAATGATAATGATATAATGGAAACATCAAATGTTACACTAAATAATTATGAAGAATTATTTAATTATTATTTTAAAGAATATTTAAATGAATTAAGTAATTCAAAAACTTACGTTCATCGAGATAGAGATTTGAGAGTAGTACAATTAGACACTAGAAAAGAAAAACAAGAATTCTTGATTAAAAGAACTACTCAAGAAAAAGATGTTCAAAACAAAGAAAAAGATAAAGAAAATGCAATTAATGAGGTTAAATCAGTATATAATGGTAAGATTGAAGCAATCAAAGAAAAATTATATAATGATTTAGCTGATAATAAAGATGAATATATGCATTCTTATTTAGAAGATGAAAGAAAACTACTTGATGTTGATGAGAAGAATCAAATTCTTGAAATTAAAAAAACAATTAACCAAAAGATCATAAAAGGCTTAGAAAAAGAATATGAATTCAAAATAAGTGCTTGTGAGACATTAGAATCAACTGAAATTGAATTTAATGAAAAACTTGAAGAAACTGAAATTGATTTTGATAAACAAATTAATGATAAGCATATTTTATTATGTTCATATGATTACAAACTTGATTCTTTAGATTTAATACTTTCAGAAAAAGAAGAGTTGTTTGATGTAGATTATTTAATTAAAATTAATAAGAAATTATATGATTACCAAATTGAGTATAGCGATATATTAATTAATCATTGTGAATATATCAATAATGCTAATGATAATACAGTTGAAAACAAACTAATGGTTTTAGATATAGCATTAATGCAATTTTATCATATAATTCTGAAACTAATTAAGAAAAATGTATACGACTCTTTTATTTTAGTAATAGATAATATTATAAATGAAATAAAACAAAATAAAATTAAATTTGTTAAATATTTTGATGATTTAACAAAAGATGAAGGCTGTAAAAAACAAGCCTTAGAAAGTAAACTTAATGAATTATATGATAGACAAGGGAAAGAACCATTTATCCAAAATGTTATAACTTCATTAGGTAGATTCTATACAAACTTATATAAACAAATAGATTTATTCTATATGACTTATGCTAAGACATTAACTAAACTTGGATATTTAATAATTGATAAATATGATGAACTTATCGAAGATAAACTTGGTCATATTAAAGATGATTATTTATTTAAAGTTGTTGATTATAAATTATTTGATTTAAGCTACTGTAAATTTGTAAATGATTTATCAGAAATTAATAGATATAGTAGTATTGATGAGTACTCATTAGTTATTAGAAATAATATTAAACAAAATAATATCATTTCAAAGGAGAATTATGACCAAGCATTAGCTAAGTTAAACGAGAATAAACAAATCATTATTAATAATTATGATTTAAAAAAGAAAAACTTAGAAATGAATCACAATTTAGCTGAAAAGCAAATAAAAAATGACCTTTCAAAGAAACTTGAAACGATAAAGAAAGATTATAAAAACAAGCAATTAGAAATAAAAAAATGCACTAGAAATAGAATTTCTAATGCTGAGAAGCTTTTAAAAGAAAGTAAGAAACACTTAATCGTTTAATACATTTGTTTTAAAGCAAGCTTAATTAATTCACTAATACTTAGTAAATTATTTGCTTCAAGGACAGGGATTATTTTCTTAAGTTCTGCTTGTTTATATCCTAAGTTTTTAAGAGCATCCAATGTTTGTTCAACTTTTGGATTAAGTTTATTAGTTTTGTTAACTTGCTCAAGATTAAGTTTACCATGCAAGTCAAGCACAATTTGTTGACTTGCTTTAGCGCCAACACCAGGGAATTTTTGTAAGTATTTTATATTTCCTGATTCAATTGCTTGAATAATTTCAGATGTGTCCCCTCCAGCAAGAATTGCTAGAGCTCCTTTAGGGCCAATACCTTTGACAGAGATTAGTTTAAAGAAAAAATCTCTTTCGTAATTAGATTTGAACCCATATAAATCCATTACATCTTCACGTACATGAAGGTATGTGTAAACAGTAACACTATCACCTTCATTAAATGAAAATGGATTAGGAGTATAGATTAAATAACCTAAATTATTACATTCAACTGTAATATGTTTTGCATTTATTTCTGTAATTGTTCCTTTAATATAATTATACATATGAATCACCTGATGTAATTATATCATAAAACTAGCTTATTGTAAACTAAAGAGAATTAACAAAATAATAAAAAACATAACATAAAATACACATAAAATATACATAAAATATACATAAAATTTAGAAAGAATGATGATATGGAAAATATAAATGAAGATAAATTACTTAAGGATTTTGATCAAAGTATTAGACCTTTAAGATTAAAAGATTACGTTGGCCAAGCTAGTATCAAAGAAATGCTTAATGTCTACATTACTACTGCTTTAAAAAGAGAAGAAACTTTAGATCATGTTCTTTTATATGGGCCTCCAGGACTTGGTAAAACCACTCTTGCGGCGATAATTGCTAATGAGATGGGTGCGAGGTTTCATAGTATAACTGCTCCTAGCATTGATAGAGTTGGAGATCTTGCTGCTATCCTATCTAATCTTGAAGCAGGAGATGTTTTGTTTATAGATGAAATTCATCGTTTGCCAAGAGTAATAGAGGAAGTTTTATACTCTGCTATGGAAGATTTTAAGATTAGTGTAGTTATTGGAAAAGACTCAACAGCAAATTCTATCGAAATCGATATTCCTCCATTTACTTTAGTTGGTGCCACTACTAGATGTGGAAGTATATCTAGTCCTCTAAGAGATAGATTTGGAATTATTCATCAATTAAATTATTATACAAATGAAGAACTTAAAGACATTGTTAAAAGAACTTCATCTATTTTTAGTTTTGATATTGATGAGGAAAGTGCATTAGAAGTTGCTAGAAGATCACGTGGAACTCCAAGAATTGCTAATAGATTATTCAGAAGAGTAAGAGATTTTGCTCAATTCTATGATGACAAAGAAAATAAAATTAGTTTAGATATTACAAAACTTGCATTAAAGAAACTAAATGTTGATGAAAGTGGTCTAAACGAAATGGATTATAAATATTTACAAACAATAATAGAAAGATATAAAGGTGGACCTGTTGGTTTAAATGCTTTAGCCGCATCCATTGGAGAAGAAGTTTTAACTTTAGAGGATGTATGTGAACCATATCTATTACAAGAAGGATTCATTATTAGATCTAATCGCGGAAGATGTGTGACTGAAAAAGCATATAAACATTTAGGTTATAAAAAAGGTAATTAGTATGAAAGTTGAAGATTTTAATTATAATTTACCAGAAGAG
>CAZHQU010000064.1:4240-8490 GCA_964534245.1 uncultured Coprobacillus sp. | reverse complement strand
GCAAAAAGCTACAATACCTATAAAGGAAAGATTGTAATTGATGAAGTATATGAAGATATTAAAAAATTATATGGCTACAATACCTATAAAGGAAAGATTGTAATAATAAGGAATATTTAAATACAATAATAACAGTGGCTACAATACCTATAAAGGAAAGATTGTAATAATTTATGTGAATTTTATTACGAAGGAAAAGATGGCTACAATACCTATAAAGGAAAGATTGTAATTATATCAGAGATTACTATTAGTATTGATAATTTAGCTACAATACCTATAAAGGAAAGATTGTAATGAAAACAAACATTAATCTATTGTTGGATGTTGAGAGCTACAATACCTATAAAGGAAAGATTGTAATCAATGAAAACATTTAAATTTATTTTAACTTTTAAAGCTACAATACCTATAAAGGAAAGATTGTAATAAGTAAAAATATTTATTGAATATAATTATAATTTTAGCTACAATACCTATAAAGGAAAGATTGTAATTATTTAAAAGCATACCATAATTTAGTGGATAAAACTGCTACAATACCTATAAAGGAAAGATTGTAATGCAATCAGTCTTGAAGTTGATAATCAATTATATTTGCTACAATACCTATAAAGGAAAGATTGTAATCATAAACAAAACATTAACGTATAACTATTTATTTAAGCTACAATACCTATAAAGGAAAGATTGTAATTCGGTATTACTCTTTTATTATTTAAAGAATGCAGATTCGCTACAATACCTATAAAGGAAAGATTGTAATAATGAAGACAAGGACAATGAAAGAGTTGTGATCGCTACAATACCTATAAAGGAAAGATTGTAATTAAAGAGGGATTAGTTAAAGAACATCCAATGCTTGGCTACAATACCTATAAAGGAAAGATTGTAATAGAAAAAACGAGAAGAAAAGGCACGCAGAAAGCGGCTACAATACCTATAAAGGAAAGATTGTAATCAACGTAGAAATCGTTTCTATATTCCTGCTGGTACAGCTACAATACCTATAAAGGAAAGATTGTAATAAAAAAGAGGTGTAAAATATGAGTGATTTACAAGCTACAATACCTATAAAGGAAAGATTGTAATAAGAAGATGTTATATATATTGATGATGAACCTTAGCTACAATACCTATAAAGGAAAGATTGTAATAATGCTCATGGTGATACAATCAAGAAAGCTATTAAGCTACAATACCTATAAAGGAAAGATTGTAATCTATTATAGGAACTTCTATTGATGACTTTATGAAATGGGCTACAATACCTATAAAGGAAAGATTGTAATTAGTGGTGTACCAACTTTTATATGTGATGAATAAAAGCTACAATACCTATAAAGGAAAGATTGTAATTGGTTGGGTAGGTAAAAAACAAACAGACAATTTAGCTACAATACCTATAAAGGAAAGATTGTAATATGAAAAATAAATAGAGGTGTTAAAATGAGTTACAAGCTACAATACCTATAAAGGAAAGATTGTAATCTAATAGGAAAAAAAGTTTGGGTTACTACTCGTACTGCTACAATACCTATAAAGGAAAGATTGTAATTTTACAGCAAAAAAGATTATAAAATTGACTCAAGGGCTACAATACCTATAAAGGAAAGATTGTAATCTAATAAGGAGTACTTAAATACAGTTGTTGTATCTAGCTACAATACCTATAAAGGAAAGATTGTAATATTGTCAAAAGCAAAATATTCATTATGTTGTTTAGCTACAATACCTATAAAGGAAAGATTGTAATAAAATAGCTGTTAATTAAGGAGGTAAAGATTATGAGCTACAATACCTATAAAGGAAAGATTGTAATCTAATAATGGGATAAAATATATTCTTGATTTGTCAGAGCTACAATACCTATAAAGGAAAGATTGTAATCGAACTAATAAAGAGTACTTAAATACAATTATTGTGCTACAATACCTATAAAGGAAAGATTGTAATAAGATAAATATATCTTTTATATTATTTTTTTATATCTATTTGTATTAAATTAGCTTTTTATTTATAAATAAGTATATAATATTTCGACCATTGAAGAATTATATAGTGTTGTATACATAATATATTATTTATATTTGTCCAATGGTCGAACTTAAAGAATTATATACTTTGAAGAGTCTATGTTAACATTCTCTTTCTTTATTGCTTTTATTGAAGTAATTTTATAATAAATTATTGAATCAGTTTGTTCTAGTTCAATCTTTTGTATTTCGTTTTTTAATGTTTTAAACTCTGAACTAGTTAACTCACCTTCAAATACAGAATTTTGTATATGAAACAAGTACTTTCTTAGAACTTTCATTACTCTATTACACTTTATTGATTTAACATCATAAACTACTATATAATAAATGTTACCACCTCATTAAATATCCTTTATATTTAATATCCTCTGAAATTGATTTTTCTATTTTTTGCACTTCTCTTAAAAGTAATTTTCTATATGACATTTTTTGTTTACTATTTACTTTAACTGTTGAATGAAGTTCTTCTTCAAACTCATTTATAAATTTCTTTATTCCTTTTTTATTTAGTAATACACATTCTTTAGTTTTATCGAAATCATCCTTAGTGATCTGTTTCTTGTTAATCAATCTAAAAATCAATCTGTCTATTAAAACAGGCTTAAAAATATCAGCTATATCATATTGTAGTCCATCATGTTTTCTACTAATTCCATGAACAAATGGCAATGATATACATAAATTTGATTTATATATATCACTTTCTATAACTCCATAAAGTAACGCATAACCATAGCTCATTATGGCATTAATATAGTCTTTAGGAGGATTAACTACTCTTTTTTCAAAAATAAAATCATTATTCTTAATTATTTGATTAAATGAACTATAATAGATTTGTTTTGCTCTTGCCTCAAATATCGTTAGATTACGTTCTTTCTTTATTCTTCTTCCTATTTCTTCAAGTTGACATATATTATTAGTTAAATCTATTCCCTTTTTATTATAATATTTTAGAACTGAAGACATATTTTTAATTGAAGATAAGATAATCTCAATTGCATATGTACTACGTTTATTGATATCATGAACATATTGCACTTGTTTTAGCACTACTTTTCCTAATTTATCATGAACCGGTTTATATGAACCTATATATTTTCCATTAAATGTAAACATTAAAATGCTTATGTTATTCATAAATAACAATTGAACTAAATCCTTATTAAAAACGCAATGTCCAAAAATCATTATACATTCAATTTGATAAATTGGTATGTATGATTTTTTACCTTTATTACTTAGAAAAACAATACTGTTATCTTGTCTAGATAATGTTCCTGATTCATATATGTATATTCTTTTTTTCATCTATTAATTGTGACCATACCAAAACCACTAGAGTTCTTCGAACCCAATCCAGTATTTAAGATTACTTTAAGTACATTATTATCTATATTAGAAAAAGTAATATTAAAATGATAAGCTATTATAAATATATTTCGAAAATACACTATTTTCTTCTTTATATTTGATATATCATTTATACTAATATCAGGCAAGTTTTCATTATATATTAAATAATACTTTTGAGATAAATTATTTATTATACTATCTTTATACTCTTCTTCACTCGGATCGATATATATAGTTTTTTTATTTTTATCTGTTCTATATATAGTAATAGGTGATAAAGTTGAAAAGCATACTTCATCCTTGATTTCATAATTATCATCCAATATTTCAAATCCTTCTATTTTTATTATTTTATCACCTAATACAATACTCATATTTTCTTGAAGAAATGAGATATATGTAATAGTCACTTCATCATCAATTGATGAAAAATAGAAATATCCTTTATCAGTAAACAATAACTCATTAGATTCTTTTATATAATTGCTTAATCCAAAAATTTCTGAATATGTAAAAAGTTTAAACTTTCTCTTACCAATTGAATACCCCTTATCATGAATAACTTTCACATTACAATTATTCATTAATGCATGGTAAATTACTCCTTGTAATAAACTATGATATCTAACATTTATTTTTACGTTCTTTAAGTCTAGTATTATTTTTACACGCATTTACCTCTTCCTCCACCAAGTACACCATATCTACCTAATCCACTTTCTATTAATGAATATGGAAAAGATTTTACTTTAATGAGTCCAATATTACCTTCTATTTTGAAATACTTTTCAACAATTCTGTAATTATTTTTATCTTTAAAATTAATTTTAGATTTTTCCTCAACAATAGGTATTT
>CAZHQU010000064.1:0-4230 GCA_964534245.1 uncultured Coprobacillus sp. | reverse complement strand
CATTATAATATTTTATTGATTCTAATAAATCATGATCATCTACATAAACATTCTCAATTTTTAGGTTTCCATCTATTAGCTTCTCAGTTAATTCTTCTTTATCACATAATACTTTTTGATAGAAATTACCCACAATATATTCTTCTGTATCAAAATAAGCTACTATAAATTCTGAATAATTTCTTGCTGTTCCAATCAAATAAAAAGTCAATTCTAATATATCAGATGAACTATACGTATGCTTATTAATTATATTCCTTTTTACATGTATACTAGAATATTTATCAAAGTTTTCACCTGAAAGGTAATAATAGATACAATTATTCTTTTTATTGCAGTTTAAACATCCTTCTGATGATGTACATGTACTATCTTTTATTTCTTTATATATCGAATTTAAAAATAAATATTCTGGATCTTTTTTGAAAATCGCTCCTAGAGGAAATCTAATTTTATAACTTATTTTATATACCATTATAAATCCACACTAATAAATCCTAATGGTATTGTTCCTCTACTATTACTTTCAATTAGAGGAAGCATAGTAATACCAGATTTTCTCTTTATGTTTTTATATATGCCTGAACTTGGAGAAAAGATTATGTTAAAGTATTTGTCATATGTATTTGTAAATGCTAAACCTATACTTTTTACAACGAAGTTAGTTCCTTTTCCAATTTGCATAATTATTTTGTTTTTATTTAATTCTTTTATATCCGAAAGTATTTTTATTAAACCAATTGAATCGACATTCGGATTTGTCACTTTATCAGCATAATCCATTTCCAACTGAAGAATTCTATTCATAAATTTTCTATTTGATGGAATAAACCAATCATTAAAAATAGATATTCGATTATAAATCTCATCAACCAATAATTGTTTAACTTGTTTTGTATTGTCATCATCTTTTTTCAGTTTAAAAATCTCTTTTTTTAATTCATTTTTAACCTTATCAGTATGACCTTTAGATAATTCAAATAAATCAAAATATATTTGGCAATTAGAGTGCGCATCAGCTGGAATTACTTCATGAGTTTGCATATCAAGATTATTTGCATTATTATATCTTCTTACTTTTACATATTCAGTTTCAGATTCAAAATATAAATCTCTAAACCCAATTGTATTCATTATAAAGTTAGCTTCATTTAAAAAATGCTTAATAACATTTTGAACTTCTTTATCGGCATATTTAAAATTTTTTTCAAAGTTGTCTTTATATTTATTATATATATAGTTAAATTTATTTTCTAGATATGTTCTAATTACATTATTATTTTGTATAATATCAAAATATATTACATTTAATACATAACCCTTAATAGATGAACCTGGAATAACTAACTTATCATTTTCCTTAAGTTGGGAAAATACATTTCCTAATAAATATGAATTATTATTCTTTACTTTACAATAACTAATTTCAGGTTTTAATTTTGATCTATCAAATTTAAACTTTTCAATAAATTCTTTTCTTGATAGATTTTTACTTCTCATTAATATTTTAGTTATGCTATCACTTGTGATATCTTTTTCATTCATTATGCTAATTACGTTATCAAGAGTATAAACATAATTATCTTTCACATCAGCAACATAATATGTACTTCCATCACCAACATGAACTGGAGTTAATATTTTTATTTTTTCCATAATTTTCACCTAAATAAACATTCCTAAATAATATTGATATGTTAATACATTATCTTGTTTATCAGAAATTAGTTCACCAATATATTCTCTATTATTAGTATTGATTATACTTCCTTCGTTAAATACGATTAATTGTTTTCTATTTATTTTGCTTCCTTGAAGATTAAATTTATTATTTACAACACTTAGTGTATAACATGATGTATCATAATTCAATCCACTTTTTACTAATCCCTTTGAGATAAGCATTTTTGATTTTAGATTGCTTAATTGTTTTTCTTCAGCGCAATTAATAAAAGTAAATAGATTATATCCTATTGACTTCATTCCTCCAAAGAAAACATAATTCATTTCTTTAAATGTATTTAAAACTTTTTCTCTATATTTATCATCTATTATATTTACATAAACATTAAAAGTAAGTTTTTCATTACAATATATTATTTCATCTCTGAATAGTTTTTTATCGTTAATTAATGGATTAGAGTTTCTAATTCTGTAATCATTAATTAAGTATTTTTCATCAAGTATATCGTCATTTTTATTTACTAAAATATTATTATCTATAATTTTATAGTTTCTTTGCATATTTTCATAATATGCATCTATAAATTTTTCTTTGTTACTAACGTATTCTACATAAAGGGACTTACTTATATACTTTACTTTTTTAAACCTCTTATTCTTTGTGGTTTCCTCCAACGTAAGTCCTATCTTTCTTTTCGGTTTAAAATCTAGCGGAAGAGGTAAAACATTTTTGAAAAACATAGATGAAATCAAAAACACAGGAGTTGTTGATTCAACATTTAATAATTCCTCTAAATCATTATTACCATAGATTTCTTTATATTTATAACAAAATGCACCAAAGATACATTGAGCATCTGGTAATTTTGTTAAAACAGATAATGGTTTAAATTCTAATGAATATATGCCCATATATTCCTCAAAATGAATTAACTATAATAACTTAATAGAAACTTTACCATATCCACGGCTTCCACTACCGCCTAAATAGTTGTTTTCTAGTAATTTAAATCCTTTAATTAATGTTTCCTTAATAATATCTGTATCAATATCTTGATATTGGATTATACATTCCCCTGAAAATACTGCTCCAGCCGGAACTCTTTCTTGGAATCGAGGAGTAGCTTTACATTTAATCTTATTAATTGTGTTTTCAGCTTTAATCTCAGTGTAAAATCCAGTTCCTAGTTTAGTTTCTAATTCTTTTACTGATTCTTCAGTTAATGATAAATCTCTGAATATTACTCTAGTAATATTACCATCTATTTTTTCTTTATCACTTTTTGGGCCAAACATCTTTATAATTAAAGTTTCATTAGAACTAGAACTATAAAAATCATTTTCTACTATTTCTAATAACATTCTTATTTTTCCTTTTAAAGAACTTCCAGGGATAATAGGTTGGTTATTTAATGGATTTTTTATTACTGGTGAATCAATTCCACCAATTCCATAATTATCTTTATTTCCACCAATATGTAATCCAGTTTCTAATTTTAATTCAAATTTTAATACTTCTACTTTATTTATAATAATTTGATCCATAATATCCTCCTATTTATCTAAAAATTTAAAATAAGCTACAATTGAAGTTAAAAACTCAATCAATCTTTTTACATCAGTAACACCAACTAATTTATCTGGTTTAATACATACATTTATTAATTCAAAGAATTCTTTAGGGCAATTTCCTCTTCCAACTGCATAAGCGATAAGAGGCAAAATTTTATATAATTCATTTCTTGCGATTTCTACTTTTGGTAAATATTTTTCACATTCTTTTATTTGTTCAAATATTTTTCTTAATTGGTTCGTATTTAAACTTTTCTTAAACGCTAAATCTTTTGCTACATTGTAAGCTGCGCAATCAGGCAAATTAACTTCCTCAATAGTTAATACGCTACTAAGGTTTTTTCCATATTTAATTTTATTTATAACTTCAGTTATATTACTATAATTATCTTTAAACTTTTTATCTGAATTCATTATTTTACCTCATTTCTTGTTTTCATTAATGCAAATGCAAATACTACTTTATAATATTTTAATGTTTCAATTTCTATATTTTGAGTTACAAAAACTTTCTTCAATTTATCTTGCCAATAATCATTCATATTTCTTTTTATAGAATAGGCTATTAAAGGTATAAATCTCATAAACTGAACATTACTATTTGGCGCTGATAATGCATTTATTATAAAACTATATATTTCATATAATCCATTTCTACTAATACTATTGTCATTCAATCCTTTTTCATAAATTTCTATATCATTAATTAAATCATTTATCAAATCATTTTTCAATGAAATATCAAATACTGTAAAAGACGATTTCCCTTCTCTTAATTTAGAGTTATTTAAATTATCTTCTGCTTTTTCAATAACATATCTAACTGGTGACGTTGGTGAAAATAACTCAATTCCAGTACTTATATGAAATGATTTATTATATCCAGTATACTCATTAAACTCTTCATTAATATCTCTTACTATTTCTAAAGATAATGATGCAGGTAAAATCATAACTAGATCGTCTCCTCCTGCG
>CAZHQU010000063.1:0-8647 GCA_964534245.1 uncultured Coprobacillus sp. | reverse complement strand
ATATGAAACTATATAAAAAATTATTTAAAATAGAATTTGTCGTTTCGTTTGGATTACTAAATCTTCTAACCGAAGAAGAAAGAAAATTATTAAACAAAGAATTAGAATATTTAGATCTGCATCTATTAGATATATTATTTGTGCAAAGAACAATTAAAAATGATATAATAATAGATAATGATTGGTGCATAATTTAACATATAAATGGATACTAGCAAGCCACAATAATTGGTTTGAGGTTTGCTAGGTATGTTAAATATTGTAGATAGTGAACTTCTCTATCAGCTTTATCTTCAATATGTTGTTTGCTAGGTATGTTAAATATTGTAGATAGTGAACTTAAAGAAGCAAAAGAACTCATGGACGCAGTTTGCTAGGTATGTTAAATATTGTAGATAGTGAACAAGTGTAAAGTTTCTTCATTTTTTGACATTGTTTGCTAGGTATGTTAAATATTGTAGATAGTGAACCTAAAAGTCTTGTACGACATTTGCATATCCGTTTGCTAGGTATGTTAAATATTGTAGATAGTGAACCTTTATTACTTTATAAATTAGCATATTTATGTTTGCTAGGTATGTTAAATATTGTAGATAGTGAACAATGCTAGTGATGTAACAATTTTACGAATAGTTTGCTAGGTATGTTAAATATTGTAGATAGTGAACTAAATCTCCTTTCTCATCAATTATTTTATGTTTGCTAGGTATGTTAAATATTGTAGATAGTGAACTTATCGCCAAAGATTAAAGCGACTTCGCAAGTTTGCTAGGTATGTTAAATATTGTAGATAGTGAACCTAAGTATTTAAATTCAAAAGAAGAACATTGTTTGCTAGGTATGTTAAATATTGTAGATAGTGAACCTTTAATTATATACATTAATAGATTTATTAGTTTGCTAGGTATGTTAAATATTGTAGATAGTGAACATTATTAAGTAAGTTCTGGTTATCCAAGAGGTTTGCTAGGTATGTTAAATATTGTAGATAGTGAACACACACTCGTTGCTTGTTATGGTAATGATGTTTGCTAGGTATGTTAAATATTGTAGATAGTGAACTTTTTTTCTAGCTATAACGTTACCCATTAAGTTTGCTAGGTATGTTAAATATTGTAGATAGTGAACATAGTAAATCCGAAATAATGCCAAAGGGCGGTTTGCTAGGTATGTTAAATATTGTAGATAGTGAACGCATCATTCTTTGGTAAATTTTATTGCCCTGTTTGCTAGGTATGTTAAATATTGTAGATAGTGAACTTTGTGTACACCTATGTTATTACAATTTGGTTTGCTAGGTATGTTAAATATTGTAGATAGTGAACTTAGTTGGTTATGCTTCTTATAATGTTGCGTTTGCTAGGTATGTTAAATATTGTAGATAGTGAACTGAATTTATGCAATATGAGATAACCATTTCGTTTGCTAGGTATGTTAAATATTGTAGATAGTGAACTATAAATCATTATAGCTCATATTATCCACCGTTTGCTAGGTATGTTAAATATTGTAGATAGTGAACAAATGATTTGTACGCAGAAGTTACAACCATGTTTGCTAGGTATGTTAAATATTGTAGATAGTGAACCTGAAACAAAAGATTACTTATATTTATCATTGTTTGCTAGGTATGTTAAATATTGTAGATAGTGAACTTGAAACGACTATTCATAAAGTCCTATTATAGTTTGCTAGGTATGTTAAATATTGTAGATAGTGAACTAACAAGTGATCAAATAATAAAATTATTTGGTTTGCTAGGTATGTTAAATATTGTAGATAGTGAACATTCTTCCTTGTTGGCGGTCACAGTAAATGGTTTGCTAGGTATGTTAAATATTGTAGATAGTGAACTTGGTGGAGTTAAAGTAGCTGTTGGTGAAAGTTTGCTAGGTATGTTAAATATTGTAGATAGTGAACCGACAATGTAGCTGCTTTGATAAAAAATGTGTTTGCTAGGTATGTTAAATATTGTAGATAGTGAACATAAGCACGTATTAGACCTGATCCAGGATCGTTTGCTAGGTATGTTAAATATTGTAGATAGTGAACGTACTGAAGTTTCTTTAATGCTATTTCCCAGTTTGCTAGGTATGTTAAATATTGTAGATAGTGAACGTGATACATCACATGCTACAGAAAATATGAGTTTGCTAGGTATGTTAAATATTGTAGATAGTGAACAGAAAGACTTTAAGAAATAAACCAATACAAGTTTGCTAGGTATGTTAAATATTGTAGATAGTGAACTTCTTTTTTCATTCCATACGGTGGATCAGTGTTTGCTAGGTATGTTAAATATTGTAGATAGTGAACTGAAAGTGTTTCAACTCAAGCAACAACAAAGTTTGCTAGGTATGTTAAATATTGTAGATAGTGAACTTGTCCTTGATTAACTATTCCACCTGTTGCGTTTGCTAGGTATGTTAAATATTGTAGATAGTGAACCTACTAGCTATCTCAATTCTTTTTTTACATGTTTGCTAGGTATGTTAAATATTGTAGATAGTGAACAGAAACGACAACCAGCCATTACACCATTAGGTTTGCTAGGTATGTTAAATATTGTAGATAGTGAACCCTTTTTAATTAATTCTTGATGCCTTTCAGTTTGCTAGGTATGTTAAATATTGTAGATAGTGAACTAAATTTAAGTTTAAAAGTTGGTATTAGTTGTTTGCTAGGTATGTTAAATATTGTAGATAGTGAACATTTTTTGAAACAAACCAATCTTTAATACCGTTTGCTAGGTATGTTAAATATTGTAGATAGTGAACTGCTGTTGGAACATCTAGGTCTTTGATTTCGTTTGCTAGGTATGTTAAATATTGTAGATAGTGAACAATGGAATCAAGGAAAATCAATTATCAATGGTTTGCTAGGTATGTTAAATATTGTAGATAGTGAACTGAGAAAGCAACAAATCGAGCTATACTTGGTTTGCTAGGTAAGTTAAATATTCTAAATAGTAAGTCTATCATTTGTAGACTTACTAGATATGTAAATAAAAGAGGCTCCACTTTGGAACCTCTTTAAAAATAAAAAGTCAATACTCGCACCGGATACCCGTTTTTATCGTATTAACTCTTTATACATATATAATAAAATTATATAGTCATCAAAAAATAAAAAATGGTGCGGATAACAGGAGTCGAACCTGCACTTTAATATTTAAATAATATTTAGAATTAATGGAATACATGTGATGTATTCCAATTTTCATTTTTTGTGCGCCTGTAAAGAACAGGTAAATTAAATACAATTTATTAATAAGGAGGAAAAGTATATGTCACAAAAAGAAAACAAAAATTTAGTAGTAGAAGGAAAAAATGAATCTCAAATTGAAGAAGTAAATTTAGAGAAATTAAGTGAAGAAAGTGATTCATTAGTAAAGAAATTAGATGAATTAACACGTGAAGAATTATTAAATCTACCATTTTTTAAAGTTAAATCTATTAAGAATATTAATCATCAATACAATGATATTAAATATGAAATATTAGTATCTTTATCTAATGATGATGAAGTAGATGTAGCTTTAGCTATTGATAGTACAGATTATGTTTTAATTAAAGAATTAGTTAATATTAATCCAGTGGTATTAGAAAAAACAAATAATAAAAAACAAATAATAAGAACTATTGAAGAAATTACTTTTACTTGTCCATGTCGTTTCTTTAAGGGTGTTTCAAATAGTTCTGGTAAGGAATATCATAGAATTCAATGTATTATTTATTATAAAAAAGATCAACCAGATTTTAATTTAGTATATTCTTTCTGGCTTAGAAGAAAAGATATTAAATTATTTAAAATTAAACAACTTAAGAAATTAATTCCTGATATTAAATGGTTAACTTATTCTGATCAAAATGAATTAGAAAAATTAGATTTATCAGATGAAAGTGATAGATATTAATTATGAAGTTTGTAATAAATAATGGAACTAAAGAGAAACCATATTTAGAGTTAGTAAATTTAGAAAATTTAAAAATTTTTTATAATCCTCATACTAATTTATATGATATAAAAGGTGTTGTTAAATATGATTTTCATTGTGATGAATATGTTAAATTATCTTCTTATTCATCGATAGACTTATGTAATAAATTTATTGGATACACTTTTGCATGTATAGAATCATCGAATAATTATATTATTTATGTTCCAACAGAAGAAGAATTAAATGTAATTGAATTTAAACTTTCTTATAAAATAGATAAAAATGTTATTACACTTTTTGAATTTTAGGAGATCTAAATGACAATTTGTTATAAATCTAAAGTTGATGAAAAAGAAAGAACTTCAATTTCAGAAGTTATAGATATATTTTATGTACCTACAAGTTCAAAAAATGATTTATTTGAACTTATTGGTAATCCAGTTCATGATTCTCCATTTCCTATTCAGTATTATTCATCAGAAAAAATATGTGAATTTGTTGTGAATTATGTTATTGATCAAATTGAAGAAAATAAAAGGATTATTTACATTCCTTTAGAAGAAGAAATTCAAATAAGTGAAATTACAGGTGAATTATTTGTAGATATTTAAATTGATTGTAATTAAAAAAATATTTTCTAATAACATAGATATGCATAAATGTTGCGATGTTTATGCATATCTATACCTCCCTTTCTAAAAATTACTGATTATTAATTATTAAGTATTTAATTATTAAAATATAAATGAGAAGAATTTAAGATTTTTATTAGATTAAAAAAAGGAGTTTATTTATGTTTTTTTATGATAAAAAAATAAAGTACGCATTCCAATAAAATATATTCAAAAAGATTATGATAATATTCTTAGTAATGGTGAATTTATAGGTTATAGAATTAAATTTGCAGATAATTATGTGTCTAAAACTGGAATATCAATGATGTATGTTAATAAAAAGAGTGAAAATTATAGTTATGTTGATAAATTATATAGAATTTTCAAAAGTAAATATGATATTAACTAATTTAATTAGTTTTTATAAATTTAAAAGAAAGGAGTAAATTATGGCCGTACAAATTATTAATAAAAATTCAGGACAAGTAGTTAAGACTTTATTAAATCCATCTGAAAAGGCAAAAAAATTTCTTACTGAATTGAAACAAGGAATAAATTTAACAAATTCTAATCTTGTTAAAAATGATAGTAATGGAAATCCAATTGAATTGTCTGAAAAACAAAAGGCTTATAGGGCAGGTTATTTAGCGGCAAGAAGAGATAATGCAGCAGCTTATTGTCATAAGCATGGTATTGTGTCAAAAGCTAAAAAGCGTAAGGGAAATTATTAAAATTTATTTAAAATTAGAATATTGACTTATTATTAGTCAAGAAAGGAGATATTATGAGAATTAATAAAACTTTTATTACATTTTTATTACTTTTAGGCTATATTTTATTCTTAGGTCTATATGGTTTAGATGATGCTCAAGCATTAGATGAAAGTGCAACTTTTGTAACTAATTTTGCTGATAATGTAAAAACAGGTTGGAATTTAATTGTTTGTTTTGTTGCTTGTGGCTTTGTTGCTCTTCCTAAAGTGTTAGATATTATTTCTAATATTAATGTTTCTAGATAGTATTCAGCCATTTTAAATAGGATATTAAACTATCCTATTTATACTTAGGTCTATTAATATAAGTAATTAAGGTATGTTAAATAAATAAGCTTATTATTAGTAGATCTAATTATAAATTATTTAAATTGAATGGAGAATTATGAGAAAAAGTGAGTTTAGATTTAATAAAAAAAGAAAACATCCTTCTTATGTTTTTAAAGAAAAAAATAATAAGTATCATTCTATTTTGATCACGCATTCGCCGATGACTAAAAATAAAATAAATGCTAAATTATATAAAATTCAGAACCAAATAATAATACAGATGCATATCTTGTAAAAAAAATTTATAAAGATGAAATTAATAGTTATGGTAGACAAGTGTTACGTAACTGGAGATTTCATAAGAATGATAAAAGAATTGTAAAAAGAATTAAAAAAAAATAAAAAATAAAAAAATGTCAATACTCGTACCGGATTCCCGTTTATATCGTATTGACACTATTATTATATTAAATTTATTTAATTTTGTCAAATAAAAAATTGGTCAAACGTTTGACCAAGAAAGGAATAATATGAAAAGATTATTAATTTGCATTTTAACTTTCTTGTCTATTGTTTTTCCTTTTGTATCATTTGCAGCAGAAAATGAAACTGTAACTGAAGCTACTGAAATAACTTATAAAGGTGAATCTATTATTTATAAAAATAAAAATTCATTTTTATTTACTTCCAGGATATTAGAACTTGTTAGATCTAATTTTATTTCGAATAGTGAAATTGCAGTTTCAGTTGTAGTAGATGAGTATAGTGGGAAAGGCTCTCAAGAAGGAGAGTATAAAGTTATATTTAAAGCATATAATGCTGAAACCTATTTAAGTAAAGATATTATAATTAGAGTAGTAGATGGTTTGTATTCAGATTATTATTTTGATAATTCATTTTATTCAATAAATAAATTAACAAAGGAAAATCTAGTTAATGATTCTAAAATAGTTGGTTTAATACCAAATGTTAATTGTTCAACTAAAATAGAATCAGATTATTTTCTTGAAGAAAATACTGAAGTAATTAATCAGGTAAATGTTATATATGCTTCAGTATCTGGATTAACCGGATCATATACATGTAATATTAACACATTAGAAAATCCATTATATGATTTATCTGATACTCCTTCAGTTGATAATAATCCTGGAACATTAGGTACTATATTTACATATTGTTTAGTAGGTGGTTTAATTTTTATAATTTTCAAATTTATAATAAAAAAATCTAAAAAAAGAATGTTTAGATAATGGTCAAACGTTTGACCAAGAAAGGATATACATGAGAAAAAAATTTATATTTTTAATTTTTATATTTATGTTAGGTTTATTTATTCTTCCTAATTTTAAACCTAAAGCTGCAACTAATGGTTATACAGTAAATTTATACTTTATGAGAAATGATGATTATCCATTTGATGGATATTTATGGTTTGAAAGTGATATTAATGAAAGGTTTTCAATTAAAAGATTATATAAAGATACTGGTGGTATGAAAACTATTTCTGAGTGTGGTTATGTTGATCAATCAATTTCTAATGTTACTGAATTATATATTGATGCAGTTGATTGTGAAATGTATGTAGTTATTGATGAAGTTGAAAACGATATTTCGTGGAATACATTTACTTATGAATTATCTTCAGATGTTAATTTATATTATACAGGCTATTATGATGGACCAAAATTGGTTGTAGAAACAATTTCTGAAAAAGTTCCAACTGGTTATTCACTTATCTATGTTATTGACGGAGCAGAAGAAACAGTTTCATCTTTAACAACAGTTCCCACATTATCTACACCAACAAAGGAAGGATATATTTTTAATGGATGGTATTATGAGGAAACTTTTGAAACTAAGGTTAGTGAAGGAGATTCTTTAACTTCTGATACTAAAATTTATGCGAAGTTTAATGAATTATATGATATTAATTTTATAGTAAAACATAATGGAGTTGAGTTAAGACAATTCGATCCTATTACAAATGTTTTTTCAATTCCATCAGAACTTCCTAATCCGGATGAAGATGATTATTTAACTTTTTATGTTTTTGAAGGATGGTTCTTTGATGAGGCATTTACATCTGGTGTTACTGAAGGTATAGTATTATCTAGAGATGTTACTCTATATGCTAAACTAGATTGGTTAAGATATACTCTTACATTTGATACTAATACAGATTTAGTAGTTTTAGATCCTGTAGAAGTTACTGGTGAAACAATGATGTCAATTGGTACACTTCCAGTTTTATCGCATGATAATTTTGATTTTCTTGGATGGTATTATGAAGATGATTTTATTACACAAGTTCAAGAAACAGATTGTCTTACAACTGATACAACTATATATGCTAAACTTGGAAATTATAAATATGTATTATCATTTGTAACAGGATTAGAAGAATATGATAGTTATTATATAGAATCTATCAATACAAGTTTTGTGAGTTTTCCTCATTGGTCATATGAGACATTTGAATGTCTTGGATGGTATTATGACGATGAAAGAACAATTGAAGCAACTGAAGGAGATATATTAACTTCTGATACTACGCTTTATGCTAATATTTCTCAAAAAAAATATATTCTATCATTTGATTCAAAAGGTGGTAATGACATACAATCAATTTCATGTACTAATATATTTTTAGAAGAAGATCAACCTGTTCCAACAAAGCAAGGTTATACTTTTGAAGGATGGTATTATGATAATTATTCTTATAATGAACCTGTAGTATATAATGATACTTTAACTTCAGATATTACTTTATATGCCAATTATACAAAAAATGAATATATTCTTTCATTTGTAACTGATGGAAGTCCTGTTCAAAATATAAAAACTGGTTATATTTCAAATCCACTTCCAATATCAGTGAAATCTGGATATGTTTTTGAAGGTTGGTATTATGATGAGGAATATACACAAGAAGTATTTCCATCTGATGAAGTAAACCAAGATACAACGATTTATGCCAAATTTAATTTATCATATAATGGAGTTATTGAAGATGTAACTAATAATGATGGGAATATTTCTGCAGATACT
>CAZHQU010000062.1:0-8675 GCA_964534245.1 uncultured Coprobacillus sp. | reverse complement strand
TTCTTTATATATCCAATTATTTCATATGAATCTAAATCAATATCACTATTTATTGTTTGTTTATTGCCATCATTTAAATCAATAACATTTAGATTATTATTCTCGCGAACAATTAATTTATCTTTCATTATTGAAGCATTACTTAACATCCCCACGCGTTCATCAACTAGATATAAATTCCCATCTTTATTATGAATACTAACAATATCATTATTAAAGCTTAAAACTTCTTCTGAGTTTGCTTCTATATATTTTACTTTTTCGAAATCCTCATCATACTCATATGTATAATAATTATCATTACTTTTTGTAATAACATTTATATTATTATTAAGCATTACAGGATTTTTAAACAAATTACCTTTTAAAACATTATACTTTTTGACACTGAAATTACTAGCGTCATATATCATAAGTATACTATTATTTGTCATTCTCTCTTTATCATATAGATTAAATGCTAAATAGTGATAATCATCAAATGTATAATATAGATCAGTCAATCCTACAGCAATCTGTTCTACTGCATTTGTATCTAAATTGTATTTGTAATGTGATACAACTAAGTTAATAAATGTTTCTTTCACAACATATATCTTTTTAGTCTTACCAATTGTTTCTCCAATTGGACTAGTAAGCCCCATTTCATATGGATTAATATTTGCATCATTCCATAAGAACAAATCAATATATTTATCTTGTTTTTGTGAGAAGATGTAATTACCTTTAACTTCATATGATTTTATTATTTGTAATGTATTCTTGTCATATATTTCAAATGACATCATATTATTTTTATTTGATAGTATAACAAGTTTATCATTGTATAAATAAATAGTATCATTGACATTAAAACTATCACATGCTACAGATTTAACAATTTCTCCATTTCTATCCACTTTAACAATTTCACCATCATCAAGCGAATATACAAATTCCTTATCATAATTAACTTTGGTTATATTATATTTATTAACAAAATCTAATTTATTATTAATATTACAATTAACTACTTTTGAATATTCTTTATATGAGTCAATAGAAGTTATTCCAAAATCATAATGTATTTCATCAACTATTTCAACTGTTAAAACTAATGAAACTAATACTGTTAAAACTATCATTATAATTTTACTAATAAAGAACTTACTTCTGCTTAATTTAAATGTACGTTTTTCTTTCTTCTTTTCTAATTCTTTATTTAACTTATCTGCATAAATAACGAATGTCAAAAAGCCAATAGATATAATTAACAAAACAGAAAATATATATATTAATATCATATAGTCACCTTAGTTTTTAATCTTCTCTTTGAAAGATTTTATATATGTTCTATTTACCTCAACAATATCTTGATTTAGTAAAACTAACTTTAGCTTACAATTAAACATTGGTTTAATATAATCAATTCTTGTAATGTTTACAATAATTGATTTAGATATTCTAATAAAATCATAAGCATCAAGTTCTTCTTCTAACATATATAATTTTTCATTAATAGTATATCTTTCCTTCCCAACTATTGCATACACTTCATTATCATATGTTTCAATATAATCAATGGCTCTAATATTAATTCTTTTGATTCCTTTTAAAGATTCACAATCAATAAATTTACCATTATTTAAAACCAAACTTTTTACAAGTTCTTCAACTTCTTCTTTGTTTTCATTACTGAAAATTATATTGATTTTTCCCTCTTCAAAGTTCCTTACATTATCAGAAATCACATATGTATATTTGTTATTATTAGTAACTTTCACTGTTTCTAATATTTTACTTTGTGTTTTTTCTAATTTAACTTTAAACATGCGCTTATCCCTCATCGATAATATTTTATCATATTTTAAATAAATTGTAAAATAAAAACACTCCATACAAAGTACAGAGTGCATTTTTATCTAGTTATTTAAATATCAGAGTGACTAAGCTCTAGAACAATAAGAACCATCATTTACGTTAACGATAATTTTATCGCCTTCTTCAATGAATAGTGGAACTTCTAATTCAAAACCAGTTTCTAAAGTTACTTTCTTTCTAGCTGTTTGAGAAGTATTACCTTTAACAGCAGGTTCAGCTTGAGTAACAGTTAAAACGATTTTTTCATCTTTAGTTTGAACTCCTAAAACTTCGCCTTCGCACATCATAACCATTACATTAGTTTCGCCTTCGATCATGAAGTTTTTATACCATTCTAAATTCTTTTCAGGTAATTCTAATGTACTATAGTCTTCATTATCCATGAATACATACATATCACCTTCAGTATAAGAGAATAACATTTCTTTCTTTTCGATAATGCATTTCTTATATTTGTTATTTGGGTTTAATGTAGTTTCAATAATAGAACCACTTCTTAAGTCTTTCATACGAACACGCATAACAGCGTTACCTTTACCAGGTTTCATAAAGTTTTGGTCTAAAACTTGCCATACGCTATTGTTATATTCAAAAGTATTACCAGCGCGTAAGTCAATTGCAGCAATCATTTCCATAATTAATTTTCTCCTTATTTATTATTATACTTAATTTATCATATTTATTATATCACAGTTTAAACAATTAATAAAGAGTTTTTTACAATTAGATTAATAAATTAAGATATTAATAATTATTTATTATGAATATTTCTTAACTAAGGTTTCAACTTCTTCATTAAAGTTTATTTTAAAATAATAATATTTTGTTGAGAAAATTCCCGAAAATACTTCTTTAACATATGCATAGGTATCATTAATAAACTTTTCAAATAAAATCTTTAATACTGGAACAGTTTGCCCTTTATTAGTCATAATAAATGTTTTAAATACTTGATCTCTAACCTTTTTAGTATAATCATCAATATCACTAATAGCATATTCAAATAGGGCCTTAAATTCAGTTCTATCATAATTATCAATTGTATCTATTACTGATTTAGGGAAATACTTTACTAAAACGGCTGGATAACTCTTAACTCTTTGAGGTTCAGCACCTTTTCTAACTAGTAATGCTTTTGTCATTACATTCATTAATTTGTCATCAAACGAAGCTTTTTTTGCTTTAATATCTGCATCTTTAGTTTGTTTTGATTCATTTACATCTACATTATCAAATAAGTCATCTGATTTTATTTCTTCCAATGTATCAACATATTCTAATTTTACATCATATTGTCTATATGAATGTCTTTCTTTCGATATATCATATGTATATTTACTTGAATTTATTTCGATATCATCAATTTGTCTATATTCAACAATTGGTAAAGGTTCAAACTCTTTTACTAAATAGTAACGTTCTAATCTTGATTTCATTGTTGGCATTCTGAAACATGTAATATACACTTCTGATGTTTCAACCTTTGATAAATCAGAAACAGTTACTGCTGGGTATTCTTCAATTGGACAATTCACTAGGTCTGAACTGTTACCATATAAATAAGCACTTTCACTTATTTTAGATATCTTCCCACAAGACTCACTGAAGTTCTTTTTAGTCATATAATCATTTGTACCAAAGAACATTCTCATATTACTATTTTCGATAATTACATCTGATAATTCTTTACCATATTTGATATTTAATTGACTATAAGATTGAATAACCATTGTATACCAAATATTATAACTTCTACTTACACTAATCATATTTCCAAAGTTATTAAACTTAGGGAAATTACCAAATTCATCTAGGATGAAATGTACTGGTCTAGCTAGGGTTCTACGTGGAAGTGTTTGAGCTTTTGCTTTTAATTGTTGATATAGTCTTAAGATAATTAACTGTGCTAACTTAAAATTAGATTCTTTTAAGTCATCCATTTTTAGAAATACTGCTTCAGGTCTATCAGCGATCGTTGTTAAATCAATAGAATTCTTGATTGTAAGCTTTTGAATAGCATAACTTTTAAATGTTGTAAGCTGTGTTGATAACACTCCAAAGTAACATGATTTCGTTTTCTCAGCTTCCATATTAACAATTTTATTAGCAAAACGATACGCTTCACCTTTTGGATCAGAGTTATTAATGAAACTCTTTAAGTACATTTCTGGTGTGCTTAATAATATATTAATAATGTTCTTTAAGTTAAATTGATCTCGTGTAAGTAACTCACCATGAGGAAAGACTGTACGTTCAAGCATAGCTAGAATTACTCCTGAAAACAAGTCACGAGCAGTATCATCCCAATGTGGGTCATCTAATTTTTGTGTAACTATGAACATATATGCTAAGTCACATATTTCTTCAGACACATCAGCAAGTAACTTTTCACGTTTGTGAGCTATTCCTTTATTTAAACTCTTAATATCGCTATAAGCTACTCCCATAAACTCATACCATCTTTTAGTCTTTTTCTTAAAAGAAATCTTCATTAAGTTTGGATAGTTATTAACATCATCATTATGAGGAACAACTTTCTCAGTTAGTTTATATGCATCAACATATTTATCGTATAAATCTAATAATGGATTCCATGAATCACTAAACTCAGGATCATTTAAGTCTAATACTTTTATATCATATCCGTTTTTCTTTAAGTGACCACTTAAGTTATCATGAAGTTCACCTTTAACATCAATTATAAAAAATGATGGTTTATTCTTAAGTGATGATAATATATTAACTTTAGGAATAATTAAAGATGTTGTCTTACCAGCACCAGTACAACCAATACCTAAACAGTGAGAAGGTTCTCTTGAGAACACCACTTGTAATTCATCATTTTTATCATAGTAGTGAGCAATAGGAATACAAGTAGTATCCTTTTCGCCTAAGTCTTTATATTTAGATTTTAAGCCAAAGTAAACATTAGATTTATTATCACTTTCTCTAACGATGTCTTCAAATGTATAAAATAAAGTATTCTCTCTATTTTTAGAGATTAAATTATCATATCTATTCATAAGTCACCTCCTAAAATCCTATTGTTTTAATATCACTTAATTTTGGTACTAACTCTTCTAATTCATTAATTGTACAATAGTTAATTCGAGAAACTAATGCTGTTACAACTTCACACACGTTATCAAGTTTAATACCTTTATTAACCGCTTCCACAAGTTTATCATACTCAGTAATATACTCTAAGTTTTTCTTTTCTAATTCTAATAAAAATTTTGTTTTAATTATATCTTTTTTCTCAGTTTCTAATGCTTTATCTAAGGTAATGACATTTGATGCTTCAACAATTCGTTTGTCTAATAATGATATATCCTTGCAGAAGATAATATTAATTAGATTTCTTTTATCAATAGATACCTTAATATCTTGAATAAAGTATTTGTTTGAGTTAATTAGTAAACTAAAGAATAATGATAGATTATTCTCTTTTACTTCGTGCAAATTATGATATTTAATTACTACATTATTCGTGTTTTCTAAAGTAAATACTTGATATAAGTAATTGTTTAAAGCATGCATTCTGTATAAGTTATTGAAATCAAATCTACTCGCATCTAATTCTCTAGTTGTTGTTCCATTAAAATATTGATTGATAAAGTTAGAATATAAATCAATAATAGCTTTGCTTTCACTATGAATAATAATTGGAACGTTGTAGTCCATTTGAACCATAGAAGCAAATGCTTCAAATAATCTCATTTGTTCATCTTTTCTAAAATCATATTTTGGAGGCATTAAGTTCATTAACACTTCTTCAAATACAATAGCACTTATTTCAGAAAAGTCGATATTACCTTTACTGAATAATAATGACTTTTTCTCATTTAAATCAAATGTACCTAAATATAAAATCTTCGCAAGATTTGGTTCATATTTTTCTTTGTTATATTGAGCACTAGCTCTTTCATCATTAAGTAATTTATGAATGACTAAATCATTTTCAATATTGTCTAATATGTTTTTATGAATATCAAACTTATCTTCAAATTTATTCTTATCTAAATAACCTAAACCCTTAGCAATCATACTCCAGTAGTAAGCGCTTTGTAAATCACCTTTATGTTTATAGTTTGTAATCAAACATAAAATAGAAACTTCATCATTCCACATAGCATTCTTAATTAATAGTTCATTAGCTTTCTCATGATCTTCATCACAGAAAATTCCTAAGTAATTAAGCACACCATAAATAAAGTTAGCACATACTAAGTTCTTGCTCATAGCAATATCTAATACTTCAAAACTTCTTAACACTGAAATATTATTATCTTCAATTTTAATCTCTAATGATTTTAAATGGTTAATACTCTCTTTAGCAACATTGTATATATCAACAAACTTTTCAATATCAGATGTATCCGCACCATCTAATAACATATATCTATATTTTCGGAATAATAAATTAATATTATCAATTGAAAGATTATCACATAATAACACTTCTTCAACCAGACCACTTACTTTAGTATCGTAAACTTCCTCTAAATATGATAAAACTTTTTCTCTAACAGATAAATCTGCATTTCTACCCAAAATAGTGTAAATAAACATAAAATAACGAATAATCTTTGCTTCAACAATTTTCATATTTATAATCCCTCCTAACTAACATTTAAGCTAATATATTTTATCACTTTCAAAATAATAAATAAATAAACGTGTGGTTTAAAATGATTAAAAGCAAGATGAATCCATCCTGCTTAAAAATAGTCTATTTTATAATTTTCCTATTTTACAATTTTAATAGTATAACTTACTTCATATGATTCATTTGGATTTAACTTAACTAGATCATCTTTAGTTAAATATTCTCCATTTGTATTATGTTTATCATTATATCCAATCCATGGTTCTAAGCACACAAATGGAGCTTCATTATATGGAGTCCATATTGCAAGTGTTGAGAATTTTGTATAACTAAATTCTATTCCTTTGTTTTCTTTATTTAAAAGTTTGATCACTTTTGATTTTACATTTGGAATTAGAATTGTATCAATTGTAAATAAGTCTTTTTTAAGTTCTATTCTATCTGCATTTTCTAAGCTATATACAGGATTATCAAAGTTTAATAATCCCCCAGTTACAACCTCAGGTGAGCCAAATGTCTCAGGCGTTTCAAAATACACTGTATAGTCTTCAAACTTTTCCCCATCATATAATGGACAGTTGAATGCTGGGTGTCCACCGATATTAAATGGCATTACACATTCACCTAAATTACTAATCTCAACTGAAGTTTTTAAACTTTCATCAATTAGTTCATATGTAACTTTAGCTTTATATTTAAATGGATATTTAGCAAGTGTTTCATCGTTATATTTGTTTTCTAATACTAATTTACTATCTGTAACTAAAACAACATCAAATTCTTGATCTCTTAAGAATCCATGTTGAGTTAAAGTATATTCTTTGCCATTAATTATTGTTTTATGATTTTTCATAGATCCAACAATAGGAAATAAGAATGGAGCAGAGCGTTTCCAGAATTTAGGATCAGAACACCAAATGTATTCTTTACCATCGCATACTAATGACTTTAATTCAGCACCTAATTCATTTACTTTAAAACTAATATTATTTTTCTTTACTTCTTTCATTTTTATCACCATCTGATATTATATAATATTCTAATCAAAAAAGCAATAGGAAACGTTTACATATAGTTTATAACATCTATAAATGTTATAATTATAATAAGGAGGATATTATTATGTCTCAATATAAACCATTACTTAATTTACTAGATACTGAAATTGCTATTAAGTTTGTAAAAGACAATTTCGAAAAAGAACTAGCAAAAGCATTAAAACTAACTAGAGTTTCTGCACCACTATTTGTTATACCTGAATCAGGACTAAATGATAACTTAAATGGCTATGAAAGAGCAGTTAGATTTGATATCAAAACAATCAATACAGATGTTGAGATTGTACAATCATTAGCTAAGTGGAAACGTATGGCTCTTAAGAACTATAACTTTCCAAGTGAAACAGGTCTATATACTGATATGAATGCTATCCGCCGTGACGAAGACTTAGATGCAATTCACTCAGTTTATGTTGATCAATGGGACTGGGAAAAAATAATAACAAAAGAAGAAAGAACATATGCTTACTTAAAGAAAACTGTTAGAGCAATTTACTCAGTATTTAAGAAAACAGCAAAACTAGTTAATAAAAAGTATCCAGAATTAACTTTCGACTTACCAAAAGATATTACATTTATTTCAACACTAGAGTTAGAAAAAAAATATCCAAACTTAACACGTAAGGAAAGAGAACATGCGATTGCTAAAGAAACAAAAGCAGTATTTATCTATCAAATCGGTTGGCCACTAAAAGATGGAAAACCTCATGATGGAAGAGCCTCTGACTACGACGATTGGAAACTAAATGGGGATATCTTAATGTGGTATGAACCATTACAAATAGGTTTAGAACTATCATCAATGGGAATAAGAGTTGATGAAAATAGTTTAGTTGAACAAGTTAAACAAAAAGGTGAAGAATTCAAACTAGAAAACCCATATTGCAAAGCAGTAGTAAACAAAGAACTTCCATACACAATCGGTGGAGGAATCGGGCAATCTAGATTATGTATGTACTTCTTAAAGAAAGTTCATATCGGTGAAGTCCAAGCTTCTGTATGGGGCGAAGAAAACATCAAAGAACTTGCTAAGAAAGGTGTACATTTATTATAATTAAATATATGCAAATTAAAATCAGGAGTAATCCCAATGTCATCAAGTTAAGAAAGCAAGTCGATTTTAGACTTGTTTTTTTTAGTTCAAATAA
>CAZHQU010000061.1:0-8696 GCA_964534245.1 uncultured Coprobacillus sp. | reverse complement strand
TTCATTAAATCATCAAGCACAATCAAAGAAGGATATAATGGATATTTAGATATAAATACATTAGGATTGAAGCTTGTTAATAAAGGTGGATATTTAATTACATGTAGCTGTTCTCAACATTTAACTTTACAATTATTTACTAAACTAATTGAAGAAAGTGTTAATCATAGTAAAGTAAAAGCCAAACTAATTGAAATAAAGTTCCAAGCTAGAGATCATGCATCTTTAATTAATCTAAATGAATCTTTATATTTAAAGGTTGCTGTGATTAAAGTTTTATAGGTGAAATTATGGATATTGCTGTTAGTGCATGTTTATTAGGATATAATTGTAAATATAATGGTTTGAATAACAAAAATGAAAAAGTAATTGCTTTAGAAGAAAAGTACACGCTATGTCCGATATGCCCAGAGGTATATGGAAAGTTAGGTACTCCTAGATCTCCATCTGAAATAGTTTTAGATAAAGTGATCAATAAAGACGGAATGGACGTAACTTGTAATTTTAATTTAGGTGCTAAACTTGCATATGAGATATGTGAAATTAGAGAGATTAAATATGCGATACTAAAAGAAAAAAGTCCTTCTTGTGGATGTGGTTTAATATATGATGGCACATTTTCTGGAAAAGTAGTAAATGGTGACGGTGTCACAACAAAACTCTTTAAAGAAAAAGGAATTAAAGTTTATACTGAAAATGAAGAATGGAAGTTCGAATAATTGAACTTCTATTTTATTTTTATTATTTTGATAATTAAGTTATATTTTTTAAAATATATCTTGACATTATAATATAATAAATGTATAATATTGTTTAGTAATATTAAACTTTTTGTTTACAAGTGTAAACGTTAAATAAGCATAAATTTACATTGTGAACATAAATAATATGAAAGTGGGTGTGACTATGAATATAGGTGCAAAGATAAAAAGACTCAGATCGCTTTGTGGTCTGACCCAAGAAGAACTTGCTAATAGATGCGAGTTAACTAAAGGATATATATCTCAAATAGAAAATGATCTGACCAGTCCAACTATTGCTACACTAAATGATATTTTATTAGCACTAGGAACTGATATGGGAGAATTTTTCAAAGTTGGTGCTGGCGAAGAAAAAGTAGTTTTCTCTAAAGATGATTATGTTGTTAAGACCGATGATAAGGTTATCACTTGGTTAGTGCCAAACAGTCAAAAAAATGAGATGGAACCTATATTATTATCATTACCAATAAATGTATCGACTGATGTTGATATGCCTCATGAAGGACAAGAATTTGGATATGTAATAGATGGGGAAATAATTTTAGTAATCGACAAAAAAGAATACGTTTGTCGAAAGGGAGAGAGTTTTTATTTTACAACAGATAAAAACCATTATATTAAGAATATTAAAAACAAAGATGCAAAAGTAATTTGGATTTCAAGTCCACCTAATTTCTAATATATGAGGTAATTAACGATGTCAAAAAAAGATATAATTTTAGAACTTAAAAATGTTAATAAAGTATTTGATGAAAGCTATGCTGTTGAAGACTTTAATCTATATGTTAACAAAGGTGAATTCATAACTTTCTTAGGACCTAGTGGCTGTGGGAAGACAACAACACTAAGAATGATTGCTGGTTTAGATATGCCAACAAGTGGTCAAATTTTATTAGATGGAAAAGATATTGCTCAACTTCCTCCATATAAAAGACCACTTAACACAGTATTTCAACGTTATGCATTATTCCAACATTTAGATGTATATGATAATATTGCGTATGGATTAAAGTTAAAACGTATTCCATATACTGTTAATAAGAACGGAAAAGAAGTAACTAAGAAAAGAAAATATACTAGAGAAGAAATAAATGAAAAAGTTAAGAAAGCTTTAAAGATAGTTGACTTAGAGTCTTTTGAAAGAAGAAATGTTACTACTTTATCTGGTGGTCAACAACAACGTGTTGCAATTGCTAGAGCAATCGTTAATGAACCTGAAATTCTTTTACTTGATGAACCATTAGGAGCATTGGACTTAAAGATGAGAAAAGAAATGCAACTTGAATTAAAGGCTATGCATAAAAAGTTAGGTATTACTTTTATCTATGTAACTCATGATCAAGAAGAAGCACTTACAATGTCTGACATTATTGTTGTAATGAAAGATGGTAAAATCCAACAAATCGGTACTCCAATGGATATTTATAATGAACCTAAAAATGCCTTTGTAGCGGACTTTATTGGTGAGTCAAATATTTATGTAGGAACAATGATTGGAAAGAAGAGAGTGCGTTTTATGAGCGCTACATGGGATTGTGTAGATGACTTCCCTATTAATGATAAAGTTGATGTAGTAATTAGACCAGAAGATATTATTATTCATCCTGTTGGTGAAGGTAATGTAAAAGCTAAGATAGTTAATAAGATATTTAAAGGTATCCACTATCAATACACAGCAATGATTGGTAATAATGAAGTATTAATTCAATCTACTGTTGATTATGGTACTAACATTGAAGTATCTTTAACAATTGAACCTGACCTAATCCACATTATGAAGAGAGAATATACTACTAATATTTATCAAGATGCTTATATTAACAATAGTAATAAAGTAGTTTTTGCTGGAGCTACATGGGATTGTGATGTAACTCAATTAGTAGAAGGTGCTTACCTAGATGAAAAAGGATATTTCATTACTCCTAATGGTAAGAAATATGACTTAAATGATATTGATGTTATTGCTGAAGTTGATATGAAAGATATTGAAATCAGTGACGTTTTGGATGAAGGAAACATCACTGGTCAAATTATTCAAATGGTATGGAAAGGTGACCACTACCAATTAATAATCAGAACTGAAGGTGAAGAAGATTTTATTGTTGATACAGAATGGACTTGGAACGAATTAGATACAGTTAGTGTAAAAATTGACTCAAGTAAGATTAAATTAAAACTTAAGGAAGATTTGTCTAAATATGAGATTTAAACGTAAATATTTATCAATTCCTTATTTATTATTTTTAGTATTATTTGTAGTTGTTCCAATTCTATTTATTGTGTATTATGCTTTTACAAACAAAGGTGGATCATTTTCATTTAGTAACTTAACTAAATTCTTTTCAGATTCTACTAATGTTAATGTATTATTAATTTCCTTTGTTTACGCTATTTTAAATACTGCAATTTGTTTAGTAATAGGTTATCCATTAGCAATGATTCTTGCTAATAAGAAATATAATAAATCTGCAGTGCTAGTTATGTTATTTGTAATGCCAATGTGGATTAACTTTATTGTAAGAACTAGTGCAACACGTGATGTATTAAACTGGATAGGTATTTCAACTGGTGAACACTCAAATCTTACAACAATGATAGGTTTAGTATATAACTATTTGCCATTTGTTGTATTACCTTTATATTCAACAATGCTTAAAATGGATAAAAATCAAATAGAAGCAAGTACAGACTTAGGTGCAAATGGTTTCCAAACATTTTTTAAAGTTATTATTCCTATGACAATGCCTGGCATTGTTTCTGCAGCAACAATGGTGTTTATGCCAACATTATCATCATATGTTATTTCAGATATTTTATCAGAATATAATGTTGTCTTATTTGGTAGTTATATAGATTTATATTTCAATCAAGCTGATTGGAACTTTGGTTCATTTATGGCTTTAATAATGTTAGTTCTTATAGGAATAAGTGTATTTATTTCAAGAAAGTTCTCTGACAATGACGGAGGAGGTAGAACATCATTATGGTAAGAAAAGAAACATTAAAGAAAATATTAGCAAAAGTTTATATGTATGGTGTATTATTATTAATGTATGCTCCAATACTTGTATTAGTAGTTTACTCATTTACAGAAAGTGATCAATTAGGTGTATGGAATGGATTCTCTTTCCAACTATATGTTGATTTATTTAATAATGATCCATTAATGTCTGCTACAAAGAATACATTAATAATCGCAATTGTTTCAGCAGTACTTTCAACAATTCTTGGTACATTTGGAGCTGTAGGTGTATTCTACTCTCAAAAACGTTATAAGAAAACAGTTGAGACAGTTACACAACTTCCAGTTGTAAATGCGGAAATAGTAATGGCTTTATCTCTAGCAGTTTTATTCAAAGCGTTACAAACAAGTTATAGTTTCGCAACACTTTTAGTAGGGCACTTAGTTTTAACAGTAGCGTTTGTATATTTAAATGTTAAACCAAAACTTGCTCAAATGGATCCTAATATTTATGAAGCTGCTTTAGACTTAGGTTCAACACCATGGCATGCGTTATTCAAGGTAGTGCTTCCTGAAATTTTACCAGGAATATTCTCTGGATTCTTAATTTCAATTACACTATCATTAGATGACTTTGTATTAACTCAATACTTAAAAGAACCATCATTTGAAACAATCTCAACATATATTCAGAAGATTGTGGCGAAACATCCGATACCTGCTGAAGTAAGAGCATTAAGTACAATTTTATTTGCGGTGGTATTGTTAGTAGTTGTTGGTATTACATTATATAATAATAAGAAAGCAAACAAAGTGCTTGCTACAAGAGGTAAATAATCATGAAGAAAGTATTATTATTATTAGTATTTTGTGTTTGTTTATTAGGATTATCTTCATCAGAAGTTTATGCTGAAAGTTTTGAAGGTCAAGTACTTACTATTTATAATGTTGAAGATTATATCTCTCAAGGCCAAGATGGTTATGTTGATATTATTGGCAACTTTGAAGAAGAATATGGTGTAACAGTTAATTATTATACATATGATACAAATGAAACAATGTATAATCAATTTACACTTCAAAAAGAAGGTACATATGATTTAGTTTGTACATCTGATTATATGATACAAAAAATGATTAAAGAAGATTTAATTACACCAATGGATAGTTTTGAAGAAAACATTCCTAATTATGAAAAGTATGCTTCTAAGTCTTTAAGACATAAACTTAAAGAAATGGAAGTTAGTAAACCTAATGGAGATATAGTTAACTTAGATGAATATGCTGTAGGATATATGTGGGGAACACTTGGAATTGTTTATGATCCTGAGTGCTCTGAAACAATTCAAGAAGATGTTAAGTCTTGGGATGTATTCTGGGACCCACAATACAACAATTTAATTTCTATTAAAAACTCAATTAGAGATGCTTTTGTTGTTGGTTTAATGCATAAGTACAGCAAGAATGAAGAATATCAAGAGATAATGAATAATTACTTAGAAAATCCAACATTTGAAAATCAAAAGAAATATCAAGAACTTGTTCAAGAAGTATTTGATTTCAAATTAGATGGAAGCGAAGCAAGTGATACAGAAAACAGAGAAAAGATTCAAAATGTAAAAGATGAATTAATTTCTTTAAAAGAAAATATCTTTGGCTTTGAAGTTGACTCTGGGAAAAATGATATTATCACTGGTAAAATTAAGATGAATGTTGCTTACTCTGGTGATGCAGTATACTCAATAGATACAGCTAGCGAAAATGGCAAGAGATTAGAATATTATGTACCTGAAGATGGAAGTAATATTTGGTATGATGCTTGGACACTTCCCAAAGGAGCTAACAAAGAACTTGCTTATTTATTCTTAGATTATTTATCAAATCCAGTAAATGCTGCTGATAATATGGATTACATTGGTTATACTCCATATATCGTTGGTGATGAGTTATTCACATTAACTGGAGCTTGGTATGGAGCTACAGATTACGCTGTAAACTGTGCTTATTATGCTGAAGATGAAACAATGGTAATTTATGAAGGCGTACTCTATTGTTGTATTAATGATAAAGAAGCTGATGAAGAAATTTACCCAACAAATGAAGAGTATTTTGAATCATGTGAATATGATGAAGAAGTAGAATACTTCGAAGGCGATATGGTTAGTTTCAATGGAGAAATTTATAATTGTATATATGCTAGTGAAGATGAATCAGGAACAGTTGGAACTATTGGAGATAGTGAGTGCTGGGAAAAAGTTGAAGGATATGATTTATCACACTTATTTGAAGGATCTTTATCTGAGGGAAGAAGTGCTTTAGTGTACCCATTCTTAGGTTCAGAAAATCAACTTGAAACACAATACCCAAGTGAAAAGATAATTTCAAGATGTGCAATTATGAATGACTTTGGTAGTTACAATGATGAAGTTGTAATTATGTGGGGGCAAGTAAAAGCATATACAAATATGACTCCAGTTTATATCTTCTTAGGTGTATTTGCTATTGGGGTAATCTCACTTGCTACAATTTTCCTAATCAAGAAAAAAGTAAATGATAGTTATAAGAGATAGTAGTACCGTTTGGTGCTACTTTTTCTATAAATAAATAGGTTCTATAAATAAATTGGTTCTATAAATTTATTGAATAATAGTTATTTTTAATGTATAATATAAATAAGAGGTGACGGAATATGCTTGAAATTAAAAACTTAAATAAAACATATCCTGGAGGAAAGAAAGCATTAACAGATGTAAATATATCAATTAATGATGGAGAGATATTTGGATTTATCGGACATAATGGTGCTGGTAAAACAACAACTATAAAATCTATTGTTGGGATATTAACTTATGATAGTGGAACAATAGAAATTAATGGAATGAACATTAAGGAAGAATCAATGGAATGTAAGCAAATAACAGCATATATTCCTGACAATCCTGATTTATATGAAATGTTAACAGGTATGCAATATTTAAACTTTATATCAGATGTTTATAAAATAGACAAGAAAACAAGATCTGATATAATTAAAAAGTATTCAGATATGTTTGAGTTAACTAATAACTTAGGTGATGTTATTTCATCATATTCTCATGGTATGAAACAAAAGTTAGCCCTAATTAGTGCTTTAATAAGAAATCCTAAACTATTAGTTTTAGATGAGCCATTTGTTGGATTAGATCCAAAAGCTGCATATTTAGTTAAAGAAACTATGAAAGAATTATGTAAGAAAGGAACTAGTATATTCTTCTCAACTCATGTTTTGGAAGTTGCTGAAAAGTTGTGCGACCGAATTGCAATAATTAAAGATGGAAAAATAATTGCTCAAGGAACAATAGAAGAAGTAAAAGGTGATAAGAGTTTAGAAGATGTATTCTTGGAGCTTGCTAATGAATAGTCTAGTTTCTCTTCTAAAATATAATTTGTTAAACTCATTTCCAATAATAAATAAGCTTAATAAGAAAAAGAACAAATCTACAAAAGGATTATTTGCTTTGTGTACTCTAATCTATTTATTAATGTTTATTTTTATTGTAATATATATGTTTATGTTTATGAGTATATTTAATGAGGCGGGAAGACCTGAAATAATTCTGTTAATGGGAGTTACAATCTCATCAATAATGGTTTTCTTCACAAATCTTACTCAAGCTAATTCATATATTTTTAGAACAAAAGATTATGATCTATTAATGAGTTTACCAATTAAACAAAAAGATATAGTTATTTCAAAACTATTAAGTTTATATATTTATAACTTTATTTTTGTATTTTCAATTATGGGAGCTATTTATATCCCATATGCTGTTGCTGCTGGATTTGATATCATAATGTTTATACTTTATGTAATATCAATGTTCTTTGTTCCATTAATACCTATAGGAATAAGTAGTTTCATTGCTTTTGGATTTGGATATGTTCCACTTCCTCAAAAAGTTAAAAACATATTCTCAACAATACTTTATATTATATTATTTATAATATTTACGATGTTTTATACAACTATTCTTGAGTCAAGCGAAAGTGAACTTCTTAATCAAATTGGAAAAATGGCAGATATATTCAAGAAACTTTACTTTATGTCGGGAACTATTTTTAATGGGTTCTACGAAAAGAATATTCTATCATTAATTTTATTTATTAGTATATCAGTAGTAGTTGTAATTGTGTTTGTTTTTATAGTTTCAAAATTATTTAAAAACTTTAACAACTATACAAACAGATCAAAAGTTAAATCAAATTATTCTATTAATAAAGAAGAATACAAATCAAATAGTGAAGTTAAAGCACTATTCATAAAAGAATTAAGAAATTATATTAGCATACCAAGTTATATAATGAATACAATAGTAGGGCCAATACTAAGCGTTGCTGCAACATTTACTTTATCAACACAGCTACTAGAAGGTTTACAGGGACTATTACCAGAAGATTCAGGTATAACTAATATTCCAAACTTTGCAATAGGATTTTTAGGAGTCATAATAATCTTCTTTATATCAATGACTTCAACGTCTTCATCTAGTATATCACTTGAGGGAAAGAACTTTTGGATATTAAAATCAGCTCCAATAAAGACTAAATCAGTATTTATATCGAAGATATTACTAAATGTATTAATATTAACTCCATTTGTAATAGCTGACATAATAATTGCATATTTTTTATTAGAATGTGATATCGTAATTTCTATTTTAGTGTTGTTAATGGATTTATTATTTGTAATATCATTTTCAGTATTTGGTTTATATATTAATATTCTACTTCCAAAGTTTGAATTTGATTCGCCGCTAAAAGTTGTGAAACAAAGTGGAGCAGTATTTGTTTCAATGATTGTATCATTTGTGATTAGCTTTTTAATGATTATAATATACATAATATTTAATAGTATGTTTAATCCAACTATTTGTGTTATTGCTGGTTTAGTAATAGGATTAATTTCATGTATATTATCAATTGTATTATTATGC
>CAZHQU010000060.1:0-8733 GCA_964534245.1 uncultured Coprobacillus sp. | reverse complement strand
GCAGCGATGTGTTGACTACCCTTCTGCCGAATATCCCGCTGGTGGGCGAGCTGATTGCGGCGCTGATCGGTCTGATTCCCAGCTGCTCCTCCTCGGTACTGCTGACGCAGCTGTACCTGGAGGGCGGCATTATCGGCCCTGGCCCGCTGCTGGCCGGACTGTTTGCCAACGCCGGTGTGGGACTGCTGGTGCTGTTTCGCCTGAATAAAAATAAGAAGGAAAACCTTTCGATTCTCCTTCTTTTGTATTTGGCCAGCGTCATCTGCGGACTGCTGACAGGTTTTATTTTATGATAGGATCCGGTCGATCATTTCTTCTCTGATCTTCAGCAGGAACTCGGCATTTCTGGGATACTCATCGAATTTGAGTTCCATGCCCGCTTCCTGCTCAATGAGTTTAACAACCTTTTCGTGACCGATCTTTTCCTCCAGCAGACAGCAAACCGCGACGTCCTGAAGAGCATCGTAGAATACCATAGTTCGCAGCGAAAGCAGCGGACCATTGTGACCGGGATACACAGAAAACGGATCACCGGAGGGGAAGGTCATGTCAGCCGATGTGGTCAGATACGGATTGATGGGATAGGTTGAGCAGCGGGAATTATAGTAATTGAAGGCCCACTGCAAAAAGCCCTGGATCTTATATTTATACAGTTGCAAACCCAAAATACGATTACGATAAGACGGCATAGCTAAAAAGCGATTGCCGACTTTTTCATGTTGGGAGCAGCAATAGTACGCCCACTGACTTTCAATATGGTGTTCCAAGAACGGTGCGATCTTAGAGGTGCTGGTTACCGGCACATCCACAAGGCCCTTTTCATAAAACTCATAATGGGAAAGCGCATCGATTCGCTTAATGCCGCCCAATATGGGTTTTATTCTTTTCACGATCCTTTCATAGGTTGCCACGTGATCGCCCCTAGCCTCATCGGAAACATGAACATAGGTGTATTCTGTAATTCCCTCTTCATTAAGAACCTCGATCAGCTGTGGCAGGAACTGCATAAGAAATTCCTCATACTCCGGAGAATCAGAGGGTACGCCCCAGCGGAACAGATAGTCAGTTTTCCCATTTTCCGTTACCATAATGTTGGGCGTATAGAACATACCCCACTGTGTAAACAGATGGGCTGTCTCATAATATTTGATCCCGTTCTTTTTGCAAAGCGCAATCCATCGATGGACCTTATCAAAGTTGAAGGTATACTGATTTCCCTTCTTTTCAATATCCACCAGTTGTACACAGGGGCGATATACGCCATAGGCTGTATCCAGGGGAGGAGTAATGATCGGCATCAGCATCGAATTGATACCGGTGTCTGCTGCACAGGCCATATATTTATCGATCAGATCCCAATGCGCCTCTGAATAGACCGGCACATTATGTGCAGTTGCAATGCAATCGGTATGCATCCACTGGGTAAACACTAATTTCTGCTCCGGCATTGTGATTGGCAGTACTTCAATGGTCATAGTTTTCTCGTGGATCTCCCGTTCACCCTCTCCCGGCCCCTTACTGCCCATTTCATCTTCCGAAATTTTTTCAACCGTTACCGTAATGGGGTACTCTCCCCCAGGAAGATCCTTCGGAACATCCAGTCGGATCCAAAGCGCACTTGCCGCATCCCCCATAATTTGAATGATGTGATTGTGGTCTTCCAAGGGAATCAATATATCCGGCATCAGTCCTGGAGTTTTAGTAATATAATCCTCATCTTTCGTGAAGGGGAAGGTGGGCAGATCCATGGGAACCTGGCCCACGGTATATACTTTTAAGTAATCGCTCAGGGGAGATTCGACCCGAACCCGCAGCTCTGTCATATAATTTGACAGATCCCACGCTGCCACCTGATAGGAGAAACGTTCTCCTCTAAACACTCTTTTGCTGAAAATTTCCTGTTCAATCTGCGGATCGCCCAGTCGTACTTTTTCCAAAGATGAAATTTGGCGCAGGCAAAATTTATCTTCCATTAAATATGTCACCTCTTATTCACTTTACATGTAAACCGTTTTTCCGGTTTTGATCGACTCGATCTCAGCCAGTGCAATGGCAACAGAATCACGGATCGATTCGCAGGATGTGATCTGCTCACAGGATGCACCATCTAAAATTACATTCAAAAAAGTTTTCATTGCTTCGTAATGGATATCATCCGCCGGAAGCTCAGGCTCGATGACTTCGTCGTCGGTGTATACTGTCATACTTCCTCCGCTGATCTCCACCACTGCCCTTTCAAAGTTAACGGAAAACCGTTTGGTAAAGGGGTATTTTTGCGGCAGCGACCAATCTGCCCGACCGGTTCCCATAATCCCATCGTAAACATACTGCGCCGAAACGCTTTCCATGGGAATCTTTTGCTCCGTCCCCACCGCTGTTACCGCTTTCGGTACACCAAAGAACCAGTTGATCAGATCCACATCGTGAATATGCATATCCAGCACGCAGCCGCCACTTTGTTTCGGATCCAGGATCCAGTTATTCCAGCTCCACAGAGGCATTTGTGAATTGCGGCAAAAATCAAACCGATAGGCTTTGCCAAAAGTCTGATTTTGTATATATTCCTTCAGCTTAGCATAGGCCGCAGAAAACCGAGATGTCTGTCCGATCATTAAAAATCGATCCGTTTCTTTTGCTGCTTCGATCATGCGGTCACAATCCTCCAATGTCAGGGCCATCGGCTTTTCCGAATACAAATGGACTCCCTTGGAAAGAGCATACACCGCAATCTCTGCATGCAGAAAGGTGGGGGTAGCCGAAACCGCAAAGTCTGGCTTCTCCACATCGATCAATTCCTTGTAATCGTCATAAAACTGAACCTTTGACAGATCTGCCTTGGAAATATCCACCGTGCCAAAATTCAAACTAACACTTTTCATTAGAGCTTCCTTTGTGGTACCGCAAACGGCGCAAAGCTGAAGCTCATTGCCTCTCTCCTCGTTCAAGCGCATTAAATTGGCCATATGGACCTTTCCCAGTCCGCCGGCTCCAATAATTGCATACCGATACATTTTCAGCGCCTCCTTATTTGATCCAGGTTTGCAGATTGCAAACCGATGCTTCCATTTTTTCTGCCAGCCGCAGCTGCGAAGAGATTTCAATGGACAGCGCGCCAGTATAATTGTTCTTCTTCAGCCGCTCTACGATCTCCTTAAGTGGAAGATCGCCCTCACCAATGGCCACAACATCGAAGCCACGCCCTTCCAGAACCCGGGGCGGATCCACACTGATGCCCTTTATATCTTTGACGTGCACATGCACGATCCTGTCCAAATGCTTTTCCAAGGCTTCCATAACCTCGGAGTAAGTGAACCAGAAGTTACCCGTATCCAGCACATAACCCACCTGCGGCAGCTGACTCAGAAAATAGTCAACATCTGCATTTGTGGTGCAGGCACTCTCGGCTCTGGAATAATTCTCCAGCACAGTCTGAATGCCATAGGGCTCCGCCAGCTCAGCAGCCGCCGCCAAGTACTCCATCATTAATTTTTGCCTATCCTGAAAGGCATATTGTGTGCTGCACTGGGGTACCGGCATCAGCAATTTCGTTTCCATAAACGCACAGCGATCTAACTGATATTTCAAATCATCCTGCAGTTTTTGTCTGCCGGATCCAAGAATCTCTTCGCAGCCAGCCACATGATACACGCTGGAGGTTTGAACGCCTTGATCATCTAAAATTTTTTTGGTCTCGCTAAGATCCAGCCTGTTGTATAAATTGGTGTCTCCATCCACACAGGAAATACCTCGCATGGCGGACAGCTTCAAAGCCTCCTCCAAAGAAGGTAGCCGATACAGCAGCTGCAATCTTTCAACCTGCAAAAGAAAAGTACCGATTTTCATAGGGTTTCTTCTCCTTTATTAGAACGGAATCAATTCATCTCTGTACGGACCGCCGTATTCGCATACACCAAACACTTCAGCGAACAGAGTCTTCGTTCCCTTTTCTCCGTACCGTTTGATCAGACTGTCTCTGTGAGCGACCGCGGGCTTTGCTTCGCGGTATTCCGACTGAAGTCCAATCAGATTTCTTGCCAAAAACGCCTCATCGATGGGCGTACCGTCTCGCGGAATCCGTGGCTCGTGCAGCCACTCCAATCTTTTTTCCGGCTCAGCCGGAACCTGATCCAGTAATCCCTTTGTGTATGGAAGCCATTCGTAAACCTGCGATTCATGCAAGGATAACATTTTGAATTTATCGTCGATCACGTCATCGATATCTACGGCAATGTCCGCTTTAAAGGGCGGGTTTTGGAAGTGGTCATAAAAATATAGAATGGGCGGTGTTGCCTTCATGGCGGGCACTTCGGGGCAGTAGTGAGGTACCACCAGAAGATAGGAGGCATCCTGTACCAGGATCGATGCATTGCGATGGTCGGCATGGTAGTCATTGGGGCGGCTACAGAAGATGATGTCCGGGTTGAATTCGCGAACTGCCTTTACCAAGCGGGCCCGGCTGGGCAGGTCCGCATACAGTACGCAGTCGGAGGAGTCCTCCCATACGTCATATTCAATATTGGCAAACTCAGCAACCGCCAGCGATTCTTTACGGCGGCGTTTAGCAATCTCTTCCGGAGATAAAATGTGGTGACCTCCATCTCCGTTGCACATGGCAAGGAATTTTACTTTATGTCCGGCTCTGGCATATTTGAGGGTCAGACCGCCGCAGCGAAAGTCACAGTCGTCCGGGTGGGCGCCGATCATCATTGCTCTAATCTGTTTCATAATTCGTTTCCTCTCCTGACCGTTTTGATTACTTTGCTGCAATTAAGCCGCTCAGATATGCTTTGATATCCTGAATCTCCTGCTCGCGATCCGGACTTCCGTAGTTTTCTCTTTCAATGGTGATACTGCCTTCATAGCCATTTTCTTTCAGCATGGCAATCAGCTTAGCCATATCCACGTCCCCCTGTCCGCTGGGTACTTCCTGCTTTTTGCATTCCGGGGCCACCAATTTTTTAGCATCTTTAGCATGGAATCCACGAATATAGGGCATTAAAAATTCCAGTGCTGCCGCAGGACAACTGCCTCTTCCATTCATAATCAGGTTGGCGGGGTCAAAGTTCACGCCGATGTTGTCCATGCCCACTTCTTTCATTAAATGCACCAAGGAAAGTGGTAGTTCCTCGCCGGTTTCAAACAGGAAATACTGACCGCGTTCTTTTAGCTTTTTACATATAAAGCGAAGCGCCTGAGCCACTGCCAAGCGATCCGGGTTGAAGGGATTGTCCGGCAGATAACCCACGTGGGTAACAATATCCTTTACCCCCAGTGCATCTGCAAATTCTGCTCCTTTCAGCAGATCTTCCACTCGTTTGGCGCGCCAATCTGCAGGAATGAGACCAAGCGTTAAATACATGTTCGGATAGGACCAGTCCACCGGTCCGGACCAACCACACCAAACTGCGGTAATTTCAAAGTTAAAGTCAGCGCAGGCCCGTTTAAGCTCTGATACTGTATGTTCATTGTATAATGACATATCCCACACCGATATCTGTCCATTTGTAAATCCCTGTTTCGCTGCATGGGCAATACATTCGTAAACATCACCTTTTAGTTCTACCAAAATACCAATTTTCACAGTTTTGTTCCTTTCCGTCAGATCAGACCTTTTTCCTTCAGTTTATTTGATAACCATAAATAAGAACGCTCTGCCCGTTCAAGGGGCACGTAATCTCCGCGTCTGCCAAATTCCACACTAAGCACCTCAGCGTTACCTTCTGCTACGAGCGTATCCAGCATTGTATCGCTGTCCAGTTCTGATTCCCACAGGGGAGTCAGATATGTTTTCTCTTCGGAATATCCTTTGAAATGTGCGATCTGCGTCCGATGAGGATAACGCTTTACCATCTCGATAGGATCAGCCCCGCCGCCCTGGGTGTTGCCCGTATCAATCATCAGCATAAAATCATTCTGGATGTTATCAAACAGAAATTCAAAAAAGGTTCTTCCGTTTGCCACATGATTGAAGTGATCTTTATCGTGATTATGAAAACCTGTTTTGAATCCGGCTTTTCTAATGGTTGCCGCTGTATTTTTTACAAAATCCAGAAGAAATGATTCATAATTAGGATCCGTCGCTAGCGGCGCCAGATGCAGTGACCCCAATACTACGCAGTCACAGGGAAGTTTTTTACAATACTCCAGAGCTTTTTCCAGCTCGCCCGGCTGCAGTTCTTTCCAGTCCATCATAACGGAGTAGCAGGCAAGTCCGGTTGCTTTAAGAATCTCCGTATAGTACTCGGCTTCTCTGGTTAGAGCACTATACACAAGCTCCACTCCCTGATAGCCGATCTCAGCCACCCGCTGCAGTGTCCATTCCGGGTTTTCCACAAAATCCTCACGCACTGAATGGAGCTGAAGACCCACTTGAATCTGTTTCATTTTCTCTCCTCCTCGACTGTATATCAATTTTATTAGTTTGCCTAAATAATTCCGTTTTGATATTAGCACAAGGTTTTCTGCTTGTCAAGGTATTCCGAAAATAAGTGCTTGACGCTTTGTCAATTACCCTTTACAATTTACATTATACTTTTAGAAAGGTTAGGACTTGTTCCTTTTTAATACAATGGTAGGAAATAAAACGGCCTCTTCTCTTTCCCGCGAAGACTTAAAGCGGATTCACCAAAAGCAGATATTGCTGCTGGCCCGCGGTGGAAATAATCCCCGTGCTGATTTTCCCGGCATATCTCGCGCTGAACTTACCGCCCAGTTAGGACTTAGTTTTCCTTCTGTAACTGCTTTGGTTGACGAATTATTGGATATGAAGATCTTGCAGGAAACCGGCGAACTGGAAGTCAGTGATCGCGGTCGGCCCCGAAAACTGCTGCGTACATCTCCCTCTGTGTTCTATGTTCCGGTCTTTGAACTTAAGCGCGAAGGATTTCATTTCAGCTTATATGATGCATATGGAACTGTGATCCAAGATGCCTTTTATCCGTTTCCCCAACAGAAATCGGAAGATTCCGGATTGTGGGAACCCTCGGTGGAGGAATTCTGCGCTCCCCTCATTCAAAGTATTGAGACTTTACAGGATCATTTTCACCTTTTGGATATCCTTCTTTCCCTTCCCGGTAATATTAAGGAAAACGGAGCATTTACCTCTTCCTATATCGGCATCGTTTCTCCCCCTGGATTTCTGCAATACATTCAGCAGAAATCCGGGCTGAATGTACAGACCATCAACCGCTCCGACAGCTTTGCCTATGCCGAGCAGATCTACGATCCTTCGCTCTCCGATTATGTCTATGTTCATATTTCCGATGGTGTAGGTGCCGGTATTATCCGTGAACGGCAGATCTTCTCCTGTGAGCCCTGGCGTGCCGGTGAGATTGGGCACATGAGTGTGGATTACAATGGTCGTATCTGCCGCTGCGGCAGCCGCGGTTGCCTGGAACGCTATTTAAGTGCGGATGCACTTGTTGAAGATTGCCGGTACCTGATCGATGCTCCGCAGGTTGATCTCGACACTCTTTGCCATGCATATCTGAATGATACCACTCAGATCGAAGCATTTATGGAAAGCCGGGCAGAACTTCTTTGCGTTGCCTTGAATAACATGTTTGCCATGCATCCTGTTACCCATGTGATCATCGGCGGTGCCATTACCAAATTTGGCGACAAATTGTTGGCGTGTCTGGAACAAAAAATGCATACCCACATTTCCAGAATGTATAAAGGAAAAACTGTTCTTTCTTTTTCCAAACGCATCGGTAATGATAGCACACTGGGGGCGTACCATAACTACGTAACGAATGTATTGAAGATTGAAAATCTTTTGTAAAATCTTTATAGTTTGTAAATCTACTCATTATTCGCTGAGTAATATCATCTCATTCAACAAAACTAAGAGGGTGAACCTCAAGTTCTGTGTAACTTAAGGTTCACCCTCTGTTTTTCTAATTAACGCCAAAATTAAATACTAATCCGATATTCATCCGCAAAATGACTTACCGAAAGGCATCTAGGATGCTCCATATCCAAACTGAGAAAATCTTTATCTCCTGTCAGAATTATATCTACACCAGAAACTATTGCCGCATTTAAAATTGGTTGATCTTTTGCATCCCTAATTAATTTTTCCACATAATAGATAGCCGGAATTAATTCATATGACAGTTCTGCAAGCAAAACTTCTACATCCGGTAGCTTTTCCGGTCGTTTCCGTCTGATTACTTCCCGTAACTCCGTAATATTCTGATCACATAACACCATTGTATGGAAGTTCGCAACATATAGTAATACTTTAGCCACCTTAGAATTAGGAAAGAAAATTGCTGATATGAGTATGTTAGTATCAATTAATATTCTCACACTATCATTCCTTCCCATATCTTACTTCATTGACTAAATCCTGTACGTCCTCCTCATCATATACGCCTATCTCCTCTGCAACACCCGAGAAAGCCCGCTGCGCTTTATAAATCGCTCTTGAAGATGCATTGTCCATTACAATTTCACCATCCTCATTTTGAAAGAACAAAATTTTATCTCCTGATTTCAAACCGAGAAGACGCCTAATTTCTACAGGAATTGTCACTTGTCCATTTGCTGATACTTTAGCTAGATTCATGTTCATCTCCCTTTCTTTTCTTGAAATCTCAAGAATTCTTTAATTCTATTATACCTCATCTGCTATCGCTTGTAAACGAAACAAATTTAAAACATTTCTACACGTGAAAAAAGTTTCGATTCACCAGAGCTTTGCCTTCGAATACCAAGCCGGCGATCCAT
>CAZHQU010000059.1:0-8735 GCA_964534245.1 uncultured Coprobacillus sp. | reverse complement strand
AGCATTTTTTATTGCTGAAAAACTTTTAAGACCTAAATATGGTACAACGATTGGAACTTTGATTGTATGTTTAATTGTAACAATTATAGCATGTGTATTAATAGCAGTTATCACAGAAAAATTTGCTTATAAACCTTTAAGAGAAAAAGGCTCATCTAGAATTACAGCTTTAATTACAGCAATTGGTGTAAGTTATATTCTAGGTGGTACAATGAATGCTATTACTGGAAAACAATTAGAATTCCCAAAATTCTTTGATAACGATACATCATTTATCATCTCAATAGTTACTACAGCTATTTTATTAATATTATTAACATTATTTGTTAAGAAAACTAAAATTGGTACAGCTATGAGAGCAGTATCAGAAAATAGTGATGCTGCAAAATTAATGGGTATCAATAATGGTTTAATTATTGCATTAACATTCGTTATTGGTTCAGCTCTTGCCGCAATAGGTGTAATAATTTACTTATTACGTGCACCCCTTTTCAACTTTGAATTAGGTTCAGTAACAATTGGTTTATATCCTTTCGTTGCTGCGGTTGTTGGTGGAATTGGTAGTTTACCTGGTGCTGTACTTGGTGGATTCTTAATTGGTATTATTAGAGAACTTACAGCAGTTTATGGTATCTCTGCATGGATTGATACAATTGTATATGGTATATTTGTAATTATCTTATTATTTAAACCTGCTGGTTTACTAGGTAAAGATGTAAGAGAGAAGGTATAAGATATGCTTTTTAAAAGAATGAATAAGAAAAATTTAATTAGTACTCTTGTTGCTATAGTATTATTAATTTTATTTTCTATAGTACTTAAAGGAAGTCATGGATTAAAAAACATATCTAATATTTATGGATACTTCTTAATTTTCTCAATTGCTGCTCTTGCATTAAATATTATATGTGGTTGTCTTGGGGAATTCGTATTAGGTCATGCGGGATTCTTATTAGTGGGTTACACAGCATCTGTGTTAATTACTAAATTAATCATTAAAATTGTTGGATCAGATTTTATAGAACAATATATTTATATTGTAAATGGTGATAAATTACACTTCTTAGGATATTTATTTATTGTTGGTGTAGTATTATTAAGTGGAGTAATAACTGGATTGATTGGTTTATTAGTTGGTTCAATTGCTCTTGTAAGATTAAAAGGTGACTACTTAGCAATCGTTACTTTAGGAATTAGTTTAATATTTGTGAATATTTGTAAAAATATTAAGCCATTAGGTGGTGCTGGTGGTATTGGTATTTCTACTGATGTAGGTGGAAATGTAATATTATATACAATTTTCTTAATATTTGCAGTATTCTTAATTATGATGTTTATGAAGTCTAGATTTGGTAGAGGCATATTGGCTTGTAGAGATGATAATATTGCTGCAGAGGCTTCAGGTATACCTGTAAATAAATATAAAGTTTTAGCTTTCACATTTGCTACATTTATTTGTGGTATTGCTGGTGGATTATTAGCCAATAAGACAACTTTACAACCTATACATTTAGGACAAGAAAGATCAATTTATTTCTTAGTAATAATCGTATTAGGTGGTTTAGGTTCATTAACTGGTACAATTTTATCTACAGGAGTTTTAGTATTTTATGAATATTGGTTCTGTAAACAAAATTGGGTTCCTGAATTCTTTGCTGAAAATCCTAAAATTGTTTATGGTGTAATCTTAGTTTTAATTATGTTATTCCGCTCTAGTGGTATTTTAGGAAATTCTGAGTTCAGTTGGAAATGGTTCTATGAGAAAGTAAAAGTTTTAAAGAATAAAATTTTAAAATTGTTTAAATCAAAGAAAGAACCAAAGGAGGTTGAACAGTAATGTCAAATATAGTATTAAAGACAAATAATATTTCAATCGTTTTTGGTGGATTAAAAGCTGTAGATAATTTCTCAATTGAAATTAAAAAAGGCGAATTAGTTGGATTAATTGGACCTAATGGTGCAGGTAAAACAACCGTGTTTAATATGTTAACTGGTGTTTACACACCAACAAGTGGAACAGTAGAATTAAATGGAGAAGATGTTACAAAACTTTCTCCTCATGTTCGTGTAAAAAAAGGAATCGCTAGAACATTTCAAAATATTAGATTATTTAAAAGAATGAGCGTTTTAGAAAATGTAAAAGTTGCTTCAAACGTTAATATGACATATAGTATCTTTGATGGTATTTTCAAAACTAAAAAATACTGGGAACAAGAAGATAAAGCAACAGAAGAAGCTATGGAAATTTTAGAAGTATTAGGTTTATCTGAATACAAAGATCAAGAAGCTCAAAACCTACCATATGGTAAGCAAAGAAAATTAGAAATTGCTAGAGCATTAGCATCGAAACCTACATTACTTTGTTTAGATGAACCTGCTGCAGGTATGAACCCAATTGAAACAGAAGAACTAATGGAAACAATTAAAATAGTTAGAGAAAAATTCAATACAACTATTTTACTAATTGAACATGATATGAAATTAGTTATGGGTATTTGTGAGTGGATTAAAGTTATCAACTTTGGTAAAGAAATTGCTCAAGGTACACCAGCAGAAATTCAAGCAAATGAAGAAGTTATTAAGGCTTATTTAGGTGAATAATATGAGTATATTAACAGTTAAAAACTTATCAGTTTCATATGGAAATATTAAAGCTATTGATAATATTAGCCTTGAAGTTAATAAAGGTGAAATAGTTGTATTAATTGGTGCAAATGGTGCAGGCAAGACAACTACTTTAAGAGCGATTAGTGGATTAGTTCAAGCTCATTTATCTTCATATGCTAAGTTAGACTTAAGAGAGTTAAATGATGTAAGAACATTAAACAGATTTGCTGGAAAGAAGTTAACAGATAAATTATTGGCAGCATTTGGTTCCGCTGAAAAGGCATTTGAAATGATTAGAGGAAATGAAGATATTACTTATCAACTATTTGGAAAGAAAAGTCCTCATTTAGATGTTAAAGTAGAAAAAATCAGAACTAATTATTGGAAATATGTAGATGTTGATTTAGTAAGAATTAAATCTCATAAAATTTCAGCATATGGTTTAGCTCATGTTCCAGAAGGAAGACAAGTATTTGCTAATCTTACAGTTCAAGAAAATCTTGAAATGGGCTCATTTATGAGACATACAAGAAAGAAGATTAATCAAGACTTAGAAGAAATATTTCAATTGTTCCCACGTTTAGGAGAAAGAAAAAATCAAAAAGCAGGAACACTTTCTGGTGGGGAACAACAAATGTTAGCAATCGCAAGAGCAATGATGTCAAAACCAAAGATTATTCTTCTAGATGAACCTTCAATGGGATTAGCTCCAATTATTGTATCTGAAGTATTTGGAATCATTAAACAATTAAATGAAAAAGGTATTACTATTGTTCTTGTTGAACAAAATGCCAAAGCTGCATTAAATATTGCTGATAGAGCATATGTACTAGAAACAGGAAAAATTGTTCTTTCAGGAACAGGTAAAGAGTTATTAAATAACGAACAAGTTAAAAAAGCATACTTAGGATAATATATAAATGAATCAGGTCTCGCACCTGATTTTTATTTTTAAAATAAATGTTTTATAATAAATATTTAAATATAAAATAAAAAACAGTCATTAATTTGAATTTTTTATATTGTTTTTTTAAAAATATATATAAAAACATTCAAAATAACGAACTATTTTAATTTTGGATTATAAATTACATGTGATATAATGTAGATGTGCTTAACGATAATCGGAAATATTATACGAGGAGGTCACAAATGATGAAGAAAAAGTACAATATAATGGGATTAATACTTTTAACTTTGACATTATTAGTTTTTATTGGTTGTAGTGGATGCGAACATGAAAGTGAGAATTGGACGATAATAAAAGAAGCAACATGTACTTCAAAAGGTTTGAAAATAGGATATTGCAAAATTTGTGAAGAAGATGTGGAAGTCAAGATTGATAAAATAGAACATGAATATGATGGATTATATGCAAACAAAAAAGGCCATTATAATGTGTGTAATATATGTAATGAAAAATCGGATGTTGATAGACATAAAAAAAGTAAAGAGGATGAGTATGGTAAACAACATTGTGAAATATGCGGATATAGAATAAAAGCTGAAGAAGGAATAGTTAATGATTTAAAATCAGGAGATTGGAGTTTTGAATTAAATGACGTAACTATCTTCACATATAGTGTAAATGATTATGAAGTTGTAGAATCAGGAATGGAAGATATAATTAACATAGATAAATTATATTTTAATTATGATAATGAAGGAAATATCATAGGATATGGCAAAGGAGAAATAAAACTAATTGATATAATTGCAAATGTTAGAAACGAAGAGAAAATAGTTAGTGGAGAAATTGTAATTAAAGGATATAATTGTTATTTGTCTGGTTATTATAAAGAGTTTGACGAACTAACAACCATAACAACTTCTGGAAAAAAAGAGTTTTTATATTCAGGTAAAATTGATCAAATTCTAACATCAGATGATATAAATACAAATCAAATATTTATAACAAGAGAAGAATCTTCAAACGAAGTTGTTAATCAATTATATGATTCATTTGAAAATTTTGATGAAAGTTTTAAAGACGTTCTAAATAGCAAATTATTTAAAAAAACATCCTCAAATGATAAATATGAGAAAAGTTATCAATATTCAATAAACTATGATTATATAAAAGAAGTGAATGATATATTCTATAATTATTGTATTTCAGAAGCTTTAGATGAATTACATGGAAAAGGTAAATTTAAAGATTTGTCTGAAGAAATAAATCAATTACTGAAAGATGATTTTCAAACAGTTATTGAAAAAATCGAAAAAGAAGAAGATATAGATATTGAAGAATTTCTAGAAACATTAGATGAAGCTGTTTTTGAATCTACTAATGGAAGTTATGAAGACTTTGAAATATATTTTGGATTAGAATATAGATTTGAAGATTTAATTAACGAAAACAATAGTTTTGCGAAGACATTACAAATAATACTAAATGATACAGATACTAGTGAAGAAGAGTTTATTAAGAAAATTAATAATAAAATAACAGAAATCGGAGAGAAAAACTTATACCAATATTTAGCTGAAGAACTAGGTCTAAGTGATTCTAAAGTAACTTTAAAGAAAAAAATAAATGAAATAATTGAAGAATTAGAAAAAAGTATTAACATGAAAATCACATATAATGATAGTGATATTATAAAAGAAATAGAGTTAATTTTTAATAATAATAAAAATAATATATCAGGTACTAAAGGTTCATGTGTAATTTCTTTTCAAAAAAATAATGAAAATATCGATAAAATTATTGATAAAATCGAATCAGTGACTAACAAAGTAGTAATCGATGATAAGGCAGAGTATGTACCATATACAGAATTGACTACTAATATTAATAATAAACCTAATGTAAGTTATGAAACAAAAGTAGATTATAGAAAAAATGCTAATGGAGAAGTAACTAATATATTAATAAGCGTTTCAAAAGTTACTACTTCAAAAAATAATACAAGTGATAATACATATCAAATATATACTACTACAAACAAAAAGATGTACAATTTAGAAATGGGAAAAGAAATCTTAGGTGTACGTTTAACAAAAGATTGTAATGGGTGGTATTATGTTTCAATGTATGCTGAAGGTATTCCTACGGATATAATGAGAAAAGAATATGTTGAGAATTATGCGGATGATAAATTAGTGAATGGAGAGGAAAAATATTATAACTTTTCTATAGATATAACTAAAGAATTAAATTTCTATTACAATGTTGAAAAGAAGCAATTTACTATTGGTATAATTCTTCCTGAAACGTTACATGAATGGGATTTAATTTCATCAAATGATGAATTCAGCACAGGTTGTAATGAAAAACTTATATATGAATATTGTTGTAAAAAGTGTAATGAAATAGAAACAATAGAAAGAAATAACTTACATTCAACAAAAGTATTCGCAAAAGCAGAATTTACTGGTTATATTAATGACTGTACTAAAGGTGTATTAATTACTGAAAAATGTTCAAAATGTGATGAGATAATTAAACAAACAGAAGAAGATTATCATTATGATGTAAAAATGTTATATTTTGAATTCAGCAAATGTGAAAATTATGGGTTGAATTATTATCCACATGCTTTGTACTTACAAACGTGTCCATGTGGAGAAAATTATCATCATGTAATAACACATGGAATGCACTTTACAAAGACAGAAACCATTGATGGAATAGAATATTTCTATAGATATTGTAAAGATTGTTCTAATGATGCATATGTAAAATTTTATTATGAATATAATGATAAAACCACTATTCATTTAGAATGTTATGAAAACAATAAGTTATTAAAAACTTTTGAGTATACTTATTCTAAAAATTAAGAGTCTCCGGACTCTTTTTTAATATCTAATTTCATTTATAAAACACTAAAAAATTCAAGATAAGTGTTTGAATGTTTTAGATAATTATAGTATAATAAATGTGTAATAGATAACATATTGAGGTGATTAACTATAATGAGAAAACTATTTGTTTTAATAATACTAATATTTAGCATTTTATTTATTTCATGTAAAGAGGAAATACATTATAAGGATTTTATTTTAGCAGATAATAATGGTGAGTATGTAATAACAAACTATTTAGGAACTAGTGATAAAATAAAACTACCTTTTGAATACAATAATAAAAAAGTATATAGAGTAAAAGCTAACGCTAATATAAATGTGAAAACAATTGAAATATTAGATGATAATGTTGTTTTAGAAAAAGGATCATTTGAAGGTATTGATATTATTATTAGTAATGATTTAGTTGTAGATAAACTAAGACATAACATAAGTATAGATAATTATGAATTCATTTATAAAGTAGATGTTTCTTTTACATATTATGAAGATGATGAAAATACTATTTTAGATTCTAAAGAATATATATCAGGAAATAGTATTTCTATTCCTAATTATTTAGAAAAAGATTATTTAAATAGAACTTTTGATTACTGGGAATGTAATGATGAAAAGTATTTACCAGGTGAAACTATTGTAATTAGTAATATTGATCTAGATTTTAAACCGGTATTTAAAGAACAAATCACAATAAAGTTAAACTATGATAATTTAGAAGATATAATAATAAATAAAGGTGATAAAGTAAGTTTACCTATTATAGAAAAAGAATATTTTGAATTTTTAGGTTGGTATAGTGATGATACACTTTATACAAATGAATCTATTTTTAATAGTGATATTACACTTACACCAAAGTTTAATAAGACTTATTATGAAGTTAAAATGATAAACGAAGAATTTGGCACCGAAAATACTATTTATGTGCAAATTGGTGAAGATATTCCGTTTACACATGAAGATAGAGATGGATACGAGTTTATTGGCTGGTTTTGGGGTGAAAATTTAATCTCTAATGGATTAGAACTTACAAGTGACGTAATTATTAATGCTAAATACAAAAAGATTATGGTTGAAATTTCATTTGATGTAAATCATGGAGATTTACTTGATTTCGATAAAAAAATGTATGACATGAATAAAACTGTAAGTTTACCTCTCCCAACAAGATCAGGGTATAAATTTATGGGATGGAGTGAAACTTTATATGGGGCTTGGATTGATAAGTTTACATATAATAAAGTTAAATACAACACTAATACAGAAGATGTAACTTTATATGCTCTGTGGATACCAGATGAATATGCTAATCTCTGTATTCAAGATACATTTGAAAACAATTCATGGCATCATATATACTATGTTAAAACATATGATGAATTAGTAAGTCTTCCAACATCAGGATATATTTTCTTAGAAAACAATATTAACATGAGAAAAAAAGAATGGACTCCATTAGGAGATGTAAAAGAAGATAATCCAGAACTTGACAATCCTTTCAAAGGATATTTTGATGGAAATGGTTATGAAATAAGAAACTTTTCAATTACTAATCCTGAAACTAATAATATTGGATTCTTTGGTGTTACTGAAGGTTATATCTATAATTTAAATTTAACTAATGTTGAAGTAAATTGTACAGATAAAATTTATAATATGAATACAAATATTGGTATATTATTTGGAAAAGCTCTAAAAGGTAAAATCGTAAATTGTAATTTAGAAAATGTTTCAATAAACTGTTATACAGGTAATGTTGGACTATTTGGTGGTATGTCAAAAGCATACATTAGTAATGTAAACATAAATGGAAAAATTAACTTTAATGAGTTTAATGGCTTATGTGGAGGAATTGTTTCAAAGCAAGAACTTTATAGTAAAAACCAAGAAGGCGTATCAAATGTAGAAAATGTTAATTTAGATATTGAGTTTGCTGGTAGTAATAATGGAGAGGTAGCATGTATATATGGTATATGTGACTCAGTACACAGTACAAGTAATATAAGTGTTAAAATAAATAATATGATTAATAATATTTATAAAATAGCAATTGAACTAAGAAATACTATACTAAATAATATTACTTTTGAAATAAGCGGTAATGAGATTACTAATGATGTATATCAAAATAATGAATCAGTTATCAAATAATAAAACAAGGATAATAATATGAATAAATTAATATTAATATGTGGAGACTTAGCAGCAGGAAAAAGTACGTTCTCAGAGTATCTATCTAAAAATTTAAATATAGTATGTTTCAATAAAGATCATATTAAAGAAATACTAGGCGATAATTTTCCATTTAAAGATAG
>CAZHQU010000058.1:6097-8768 GCA_964534245.1 uncultured Coprobacillus sp. | reverse complement strand
GGTAATATATGTTTCTCAAATATTGTTCAAGAGGGACAGATAGACACATTTATAGCTTGAAAAAACAATAAAAAATATATTTTTCGAAAGGAGAAGTAAAAAAATTATGAAGAAAAGATTTGTAATTGTTTTTATTGCAGTACTATGCTTACTAGGCTTTATTGGATGTGGTAGTTCAGAAGCTGAAAAAGTATTAGCAATTGGCATGAAGCAAAATCCAGACGTAGTTAACTACGAAGTTGGTATGCCTCTTGATATTACTGGTGCTAAAGTAGCTGTAGTATATGACAACGAACCTACTGAAGTTGTTGTATTTGATTTAACTAAAGATATGGTTAATGAAAATAGTTATGACATTCATGTTCCTGGTACTAAGGAAGTTGAAGTTGTATACGTATTCGGTAGCAAGGAATATTCTACATCATTCTTTGTAGAATATGCTGAAAAAGGCTTTAAAACTAAGGCAATCAATGAAATTAATGAATATAAACAAAGCACTAAATATAGTGATAATGGTTTAGAGGTTGTTGAAGCTATTAAGTCTTTAGCTGTTGTTAACATTAAATTAAGTGGTAATGAAGCTGAAGTTAAATCAGTTGTTGCTAAAGCAAAAATTAAAATTGATGAAGTTCCAACTAAAGCTGAAGAAACATTACTTGCTCAACCAAGCGCAAGCTTAGTAAAAGCTCAAGCTAACGCAATTAAAGAAATCGAAAATTATTGTTTAAAAGATAAAGATGGAAATGAAATCGTATATCCTGAATTATATGCACAAATCATTTCTGCTAACAGAGTTATTGGTAAAGCAGATGTTAATGCTGCTACAAGCGTTGAAGAAGTTCAAATCGCATTAGTTACAGCAAAAGCTAATATCGATAACGCTGTATTAGGCAATAAAACTTTAGATGAAATTAATAGTTCTAAAGTTGCTGCTGATGCTGCTGCAAGCGTTGCTACTACTCAAGCTGGTATCGCTGCTGAAAAAGCTGCAGAAGCTGCACAAGCTAAAGAAGATTCAGTTAATGCAAAGAAAGCTGCAGAAGCTGCACAAGTAAAAGCTGAAAATGCACAAGCAAAAGCAGAAGAAGCTCAAAAAGCTGCTGAAGCTGCACAAAAGGCTGCTGAAGATATTCAAAAAGATGTAAATGCCTCTAAGATTGAAATCGCTAAAGCTCAAAAAGCTGCCGAAGATGCTAAGAAAGCTGCAGAAGTTGCTAAAGATGCTGCTGTAAAAGCACAACAAGCTGCAGAAACTGCACAAGCTAAAGCTGAAGCTGCACAAGCTGCTGCAGAACTTGCTCAATCAAAAGCAGAAACTGCACAAGCTAAAGCTGAAGCTGCACAACAAGCTGCAGAAGAAGCTAAGAAAGCTGCTGCTGATATCTTAGAAGAAATCAAAGGTATTTATAACCAAATTCCTGAAGCTGCTGCCGCAATTGCAGAAGTTAACGGATATGTTGCTGATGACAATTATGCCGGCATTTATAAATTATTAGTTCAAAACACTAAGACAAGTTATGTTGCTGCTATTAAGATGGCAAAAACAGCTAGTGAAGTTGATGAATTAGTAGTTAATGCAAAAGCTGCATTAGACCAAATCGCAGATAAAAACTCTACTGGTGCTGCTCAAGATGCAGAAGCTGCATTAGAATTAGAAGCTGCTAAATTAAGTGCAAAAGCAGAATTTGCTGCATATGTTGATATTTTAGACTTCCAAAAACCTGATGGAGCTCCATTCCCTGGTGAAGTTGATGAATATCCAGAAAACCCAGATCAACAAGAATTATTAGATGTAATCAACGCTTTAATCGCTGAAACTGAAGCTGAAATTGATGCAGCTACAACAGTTAGTGAAGTAAACGTTGCATTAGCTAAAGGTATGGGTCAAGCTAAACTTGAAACTATCTATGTAGATTACTATTCTTCATGGTTAGTTCAAGAATTAGGAATTTTATTTAGAGCAGAATATCAACCATTCCAAGCTTCTTACTCTAAAGAAAATTATGATAAGTTATTGCAAATCATGGACTTCTATGTAACTTACATCGGAAGAATTGATAAGATTGATGAATTAAATAAAAAGTTTGAACAAGCTAAAGAAGAATTAGATGCTATTAAGACTCAAAGTGAAGAAGTAGCAGATATGATTTTCGCTGTTACATTACCAATTTTAATCGAAGTCTATGATGGCGATTTCGACTCTAAGAGAGATGAATTAGACGCTATCGAAGCTAAACTTGTTGAATTCGGTGTACGTGATGGTTCTAACTTAAGATGTATTGATGAATTAGAAAATTATGAAGATCCTCAAGATCCAACTAAGACAATCAATATGATAGCATTATTTGACAAATACTTAGCAAGATATGCTGAATTAGAAGCTGCTGAAGCTGATGCAAATGTTGCTGTAACTGGTGTTATCGCTGTTATTGAAGCATTACCTGCTAAAGAATTAATTATTTTAGTATCTGACAAAGCTGCTGTTGAAGCTGCAAGAGCTGAATATGATTTATGGATTGATAAATTCTTCACAAATGCTGCAACTGGATCATATGATCATACAGATGCTAAAGAAGCATTAAATACAAGATTAGTTAAAAACTATGCTAAATTAGCTGAAGCTGAAGCAAGAATTGCTCAATTAGAAGCTGCATTAGCTGCTGCTCCTGCT
>CAZHQU010000058.1:0-5997 GCA_964534245.1 uncultured Coprobacillus sp. | reverse complement strand
TCCTGTTGTTGAACCATTAAATGCTGATATCGTTACTAATCGTGCTGATTTAGATACATATAGAGCAAGATATGATGTATTAGTAGATGCTAAAGCTAAAGCTGATTCAGTAGTTGATCCTGCTATTGAAGCATTAACTGCTAAGGAATTAATTACATTAGCTGACAAACCTGCTGTTGAAGCTGCAAGAGCTGAATATGATAAATGGTTAGCTGATTATGCAATTGATCCTGAGGCAGAACCAATCAATGCTGCATTAGTTACTAAATATGAAAAATTAGTTGAAGCTGAAGCAAGAATTGCTCAATTAGAAGCTGCATTAGCTGCTGCTCCTGCTGTTGATGCATTAATTGATGCTGTTATTGATGAAGCTAATGGTGAATACATTACATTAGCTGATGAAACTGAAATCATTGCTGCAAGAGAAGCATATGATGCTTGGTTAGCAGAATATGAAATTGATGAAAACTTAACTCCTGCTAATGCTGACTTTGTTGCTAAACGTGCTGATTTAGTTGCATATGAAAATAGATTAGCTGTATTAAAAGATGCTAAAGTTGCTGCTGAAGCTGCTGGTGGCACTATTGAATTAATCAATGTAATAATTGATGAAACTGCTGGTGAATATATTACATTAGCTGATAAAGATGAAATCGAAGCTGCAGAAGCATCATATGCTGCATGGCAAGCTGCTTATGCAATCGATCCTGTTGTTGAACCATTAAATGCTGATATCGTTACTAATCGTGCTGATTTAGATGCATATAGAGATAGATATGATGTATTAGTAGCTGCTAACGCTGCTGCTCCTGCTGTAGACGCATTAATCGATGCTGTTATCCCAACAGGAAAAGTAACATTAGATGACAAAGCTGCATTAGAAGCTGCTGAAGAAGCATATGCAAAATGGTTAGTTGATTATGCAATTGATCCTGAAGCTGAACCTATCAATGCAGATATGATTGAAGGCCGTGAAGACTTAGCTCAATATAGAGTTGAATATGATGCATTAGTTGAAAAACTTGCTGAAGTTGAAGTTTTAATTGATGCAATTGGTGAAGTTACTGCTAATAGTGAAGCTGCAATTATTGCTGCTGAAACTGCATACTTAGAATTAGTAGCTATGAATAATAATGTTGAGGCATCTCATCATGTAACAGGTTATGCAGATTTATTAGCTGCAAGAGCTAGTTATGAAGCATTATTATACGGTGAAGCTCGTAATGCTGCTTACGCTTCTGTAGGTGAAGAAATTAATCAAATCACTGCTCAAATGGGCCCTAGCCGTAGCATTGATGAAAGATTACACGTTAAGAGTGTTGGTACTTTAGCACAAGAACAAATCTTATCAAGTGTACCTGCTCCTGTTGCTCCAGATCCATATGTTCATGGTGCATGGACTGCTCAAAGAGAAGCGTATACTAAAGCATTCAATGATTTACATGATGCTGCTCATGATGCAATCTATGTAGCTTCAATTTACTTAGTATATGGCGATGCTACAACTGGATATGATGTTCATATCTATGCTGCTGGCACATATAATAAGTTCACTACTAAAGAAGGAGAAATTATTAAAGCTGTTAAAGATTTATATATCGACGCATTAGTAGGAACTGGACATGTTGAATTACAAGGATTATCTGTATCTGGAACTGTTTATATTAATGGTGGTGGATCAAATTCTGTAGTATTTACTGATTGCACAGTTAACGATATTAAAGTTAATTATGCAGGCGTTAGAGTTGTATTAAATAGTGATGCACATGTTAATGGTGTATTAGTATTAGGTAATGAATTAGAAGCTTCTGATACAGTAACTGTTGAATTAAACAATGCTGAATTAAAAGAAGTAGAAGTATATTGCAATGTTAAATTCGAAGGTACAAAAGCTGGTGAAACAAACGTTGCTGTTAAAGCTGAAGTTGCATTAGATGTTCCAGTAGAAGTTTTAACTAATAGTACATTAGTTAAAGATGAAACTGTTGAAGAATATGAAATTAATGGTGCAAAAGTTGACTCTGAAAAAGTAGAAGTTGCAGAAGACGGTGCTTACACTGTCTCTGCACCTGCTATCGCATTAGATGACAATGAAACAACTGGTAGCTTAGAATATGTTATCGAAGGTGCTTCAATTGTATTCGGTGGCGAAGGTCAAAAATTAGCTTATAACAATGGTTATAAATTAGGTGTTAAAATTACTGCTCCTACATTAGTTACTGACTATTCTAAAGTAGTTGTAACTGTTAACGGTGAAGAAGTTGAAGTTGAAGTTTTAGAAGGTGGATACTTCAACTATGTATTCGAAGTTAAAGCAGTTCCTGCTGAATTAGTAATTGAAGTTATATGGGCTGAAAATATTGCTAAATTACAATATGTTGCTTCAGTTGCTGAAGGTACAAGTTTAGATATTACTTCTGGTGAATTCACTGAAGATGACGCTAAAGTTGCTGGCGAAAAAGCTGTAGTTGAAGTTAAGGATACAGTTATCACTGTTGATGGTGTATTAAAATACTATGCAGCTAATGAATTAGAAGAAGGTGCAGAGGCTGGTTACTATGTTGGTTATAAATTAGTTCCAGATGTAGCTACAGGATTTGAAGCTGAAACAAAAGTTATCAAAGTTACTCCTGAAGTAGTTAAAGCTGGTTACTCATTTGAAAAACAATATAACGAAACTACTAAATTCGTTTATGAAATTAAATTTGCTGAAACAGTTAAATTTGAAACAGTTACTACTGTTGAAAAATTTGGTGATGATTATGTTGAAACTGTAGTTGTAGTTGAAGAAAATGTTATCACTATTTCTGGTAAAGTTCCTTATATCTTAGCTGATGAAGCTTTAGGTAGAGCTGCTGGTTACCGTATTGGATTAGCTGTTTCTCTAGCTAAAGGTTTAAATGAAGAAGCTAAACTTGTAAAAGTTGATGGCGTTGAAATTGGTTTAGTTGATGATGTATTATATTACTTCGTACCAGTTGTTCCTGGAACAGCTGAATATGCATTCGAAGTTAAATGGAATGAATATGCAGAAGCTGCTGCTTATACAATTGTAATCTCTGAAAATGCTGAATTTGAAATTCCTGCTGCTGAAGAAGTTAAATTAGAAGGTAAAGCAGAAGCAAAAGTTGGTGAAGTTGTTGAATTCAAAGCTCAAGTATTACCAATCTATGCATCTCAAGAAGTTACATGGGAAGTTTCTGATGAAAACGTAGCTACAATTGCTAATGGTAAATTAACTGCTAAATTCCCAGGTACAGTTACTGTTAAAGCTATCGTTAATGAAGAAATTAAAGCAGAAATCGAAGTAGTTGTTACTGATTACACAATCGCTGAAGTTGTTGCATTAACTCCTGCTACAACAAATGATGCTGATAAAGTCGCTGTTGGTTTTGATGGTGTTATCGTTGCATTACAATACAAAGGTTACTGGGTTGCTGATGAAACTGGTTTAGTATTAATTTATACAAATTCAACTACTTATCCTGAAGTTGGCAAATATGTATATGTTAATGGTAAAGTTACTACTTATCAACATGATTTAAAATTCACTTGCCAAATCGCTGATTCTTCATACACTGTATTAGAAGGCGAAGCTCCAAAATATGATTTAATAGCTGTTGAATATCAATTAGCTGAATCATATGAAAAAGGTATCGATACATTAGCAAAAGCTAAAGAATCTGGATACTATGGTAAAGTATTAAAAGTTAAAGGAACTATCTCTGGTTCTGGTAACTACTGGTATATTAGTGACGCTGAAGGTCATAGATTCTATATCTCTAGTGCTTATACAACAAGTGCATTTGTTGGTAAAGCTGGTTATGAAGCTGAATTAGATTTATTAGTAAGAGAAGTATACTATGTAAAAGACTCTTCTAATTACAATAACTATGATGCATGTACTTTAGGCGGATTCTATTTAGGTACTCCTGTTGTATATCCAAATGATTTAACAGTTGATGCTAAAGTTGAAACTGGCGCTACTTTTGTTGAAAATGGATTAACATATATCGAAGGTGTTAATATTTTCGCAACTATTCAAGAAGCTGTAGATGCTGCTATAGAAGGACAAACAATCAACGTTAAAGCTGGTTTATATGAAGCTGCTGTTTCAATTAACAAATCAGTTACAATCGTTGGCGCTAACAAAGGTTTAGAATTAGTTCATACAGATGAATTTGATAGTGAAGCTGAAACTAACACAATTATTAAAGGTACAATTACTATTGCTGCTGGAACTACTAATGTTAAATTAGAAGGTTTCGTATCAAAAGGTCAAATTGTTTTAAACGGTGCTGATGGTGTTACAATTGAATCAGTAGTAGTTACATTAGATTCAACTGCTGACATTAATTATAATGGTATGATTTACTTAGCAACTGGAACAACTAACAAAAACGTTGTAATCGAAAAATTATATAGTGAAGGTATTAGTGATCCACGTGTTATTTATGTAAAAGGTAACGTTGAAAACTTAACAATTAATAACTGTGCAACATTAGACAATGCTAGTGGAATTTATGATTATACACGTATTAGTTCTGGTACAGAAGCAAGAGCTTCAGGAACTGTTACATTTACTAATAACTATGTAGGACCAAACTCACAATCTGGATTTATGGATAGATTCCCTAATGCAGACAAATATGTTATTGAAAACAACTATTTCGAAGGTATTCCTGCTGCAATTTATTTCAGAAGTGCAACATTAACAAATACTGGTATTGAATATTCAATTAAATATAATACATTTGTAGAATGTGGTTCACATGCTTCTGACTGGGATGTAATTGCTATTACTACTGGTGCAAATACAAAAGTTGCTTGTACAGATAATGCATTTATTAATTGCTTAAGTGACAATAGTAAATTAGTTGCTAAAGTAATCAAAGTAAGAACAAATGCTGGTTCAATTGACTGCTCAAATAACTACTTTGATGAAGTAACAAATGTTTCTGCAAACTTAAATGCAACTGGATTTACTTATATGGATGTTACTGAAAGTACAACAGTTCCATATGAATGTGATCCATATACAGTTGTAGTTGTTGAAGACAAAGCTTATGTTTATGGTGTAAATGCTGAATATAAGAAACCAACAGTTGAAGTATTAGCTGCTACTATTACGTTTAGTGATTTAGCAAATAGAGTGTCTCAAGATGGTAATAGTCAAGTGTGGACACAAAATGGTGTTACATTAACAAATAATAAAGCTAGTTCTTCAAATGATGTTGCTAATTATTATAATCCAGTAAGATGCTACAAAGGCTCTGATGTTATTATTGAATACGGGAAAGAAATTTCTAAATTAGTTATTACTTTCTCTGGTAAATCAAATGCATTACAAACTGGCGATACAGTAACAGGTGGAACTTTAACAGTTAATAGTAATACTGTTTCTACAATTGTTTTAGATCCTCATTCAACTTCATTTACTCTTAGCAATCTACCAAGACAATTAAGAATTACTAAAATTGAAGTTTATGTAATGGAATAATATTTTAATAAATATTAAGTATAGGACTGGCTTGCCAGTCCTTTTCTCTTGCTTAATTATTTTCTAATTTCTTGTAATCTTTTTATTATTTTAGTATAATATAATAGATAAGGAGATATTTATGGAAAGTTTATTATGGAAGGGCTCATCTAATGAGCTAAGTATTGACAACCCTGAAGTTGAAAGTATTATAGAAGATACTGTATTTGATGATTTAAAAATAAGAAGAGTGTTGGAAACTGTATATGATAATTACAGTGATAGTGATGAAGTAATCAAAGTATTAAAATTTATACCTAATATCGATACACTTAAGTATAGACAAGAAATCTTTGAAGACTTTTTAAATGATAATGGTACTGTTACAGATATCTATTATGAACTAGTTGATATATGTTCTAGACATGAAATTTTCATTAATTCATATGAAAACATTAAGAAACGTTTGTCTATTGTTATGTATAATTATAATTTATTTAATTTCTTAGAAAAAATTA
>CAZHQU010000057.1:0-8821 GCA_964534245.1 uncultured Coprobacillus sp. | reverse complement strand
ACTAGAACATTAGAATCTATTTATACTAAATATAATAAATTTGTTGAAACTACTGAGGATACAAATATATTTATTTATCCTGGCTATGAATTTAAAGCAATTGATGCGTTAATTACTAATTTCCATTTGCCAAAGTCAACACTTATAATGTTAGTTAGTGCATTAAGTTCTCGTGAAATTATTCTTAATTGTTATGAAGAAGCTATTAAAAACAAATATAGATTTTTCTCCTTTGGAGATGCAATGTTTATTAAATAATTTATAAATTTGATTTATAGATAATATACAAAGTAGGTAAGATTATGGTTATTAAATATAAACTTAAAAAAGTAGATAAAAACTGTAAAGCAAGATTAGGCGAGATTACATCTCCGCATGGTACATATGAAACACCTGTATTTATGGCAGTAGGTACTCAAGGAACTGTTAAAACATTAACAAAAGAGGATTTAGAAGATATTGGATGTCCTATTATCCTAGGTAATACTTATCATTTATGGTGCCAACCAGGTAATGATATTGTAAAAGAAGCTGGTGGATTACATAAATTTATGAATTGGGATAGATCAATTTTGACAGACTCTGGTGGTTTTCAAGTATTTAGTCTTGCTAAACTAAGAGATATACAAGAAGAAGGTGTAACATTCAAGCACCATAAAAATGGTTCTAAATTATTCTTATCTCCTGAAATTTCAATGAAGATACAAAATGATTTGGGATCTGACATAATGATGTGCTTTGATGAATGTCCTCCATACCCATCAACATATGACTATATGAAAAAGTCATGTGAAAGAACAATAAGATGGGCTCAAAGATGTTATGATTCACATAATAGAAAAGATGTTCAAGGATTATTTGGAATTGTTCAAGGTGGAGAATATAAAGACTTACGCAAATACTGTGTTGATGAACTAACTAAAATCCCATTTGATGGTTATGCAATTGGTGGATTAAGCGTTGGCGAACCAAAAGAAATTCAAAATGAAGTATTACAATATACAGTTCCATTACTACCAGAAGATAAACCAAGATATTTGATGGGAGTTGGTTCTCCTGGTGCTATTCTAGACGCCGTTGAACGTGGCATTGATATGATGGACTGTGTTTTACCAACACGTATTGCTCGTCATGGTACAGCAATGACAAGTAGTGGTAGAATTATTATTAAAAATAAAGAATTCGAAAGAGATTTCACTCCACTAGATCATAAGTGCAATTGTTATTGTTGTAAGAATTATACAAGAGCTTATTTAAGACATTTAGTCAAAGCCAATGAAATACTTGCCTATAGATTATTAAGTATTCATAATATTCATTTCTTAGTTAACTTAATGGAAGGGATAAGAGAAGCTATTAAAGAAGATAGATTCTTAGAATTTAAGGAACAAATATACAAGGAGTATGGACTAAATGAAAGCGATAAAGATTTCTAGTTTTAGAAGATTTTTCATTTTATCAGTATTAGTTTTATTAATATTATTAACTGGCTGTTCATGTAATATCTTTGAAATGTTTAAAGTTAATACATTACCAATGGATGGTGGATTTACTTTATCAATAGATTCACAACTATTAGAGCATGTTCCATATGAAAACTTACCAACATATACATTAGAATACGATGGTATAGTGAATGTTGGTGAAAATAGAACTGGAGAATTTGAGTATGCTTTATATGGAAATGATGATTATAAAGTATCAAGAATAATAGAAAAATTAATACAAGAATATGAAGAAAAAGGAAGAATAACATATAAAGTAGTAAAAGTTGATACTGAACTTGAAACATGGATGAACACAACAAAAGATGGAGAAGATGTTCAAGATTATATTAAAATCAAAGACGAAAAAGTATCAAATGAAATGGCTTATATAGCGTTAGAAAATGGATTGATTTTATCATTTAACTATGCGAAATTTTCTGATTTTTCTGGAAATACTTATTATAGATGGCAAAAAACTGAAAATATTAGATTTGTATTACACTATCCATTAATGATGTATAAGAATAAAGAAACAAATGTTAATGAATTTGTTATTATGGCTATACCAAATGGTGTTATTTATAACTATTCAACAACAACAAAGAAACTTGATTCAATTTTAGAAAATGATAAGTTTTTAGAGGCTGAATGGTATACGTTTAATTATGCAAATTCTTATGAAGAGAATTATCAAGATTATGTAGATTATTACATTAATAATTTTAATGGTAGATGGGAAAATGGTAAACTAAGACATGAGTACTTAGGTTATACTTTTGATATTGAATTTACTGAAAAAAATATGGTATTTAGTCTAGTATATTAGGAGATTAATTATGAAAACAAAATTATTATTTCAAGAACATGAATTGAATAAAGATATATGGAAAAGCAAAGATGCATTATTTGAATCTTTTATTGGTGATTTTTATGAATTTATTTTAAATAATAATGGATTAGAAGATTTGAAAAAACATAATATCAATTCAAAACAGGATTTTTATGACTTTGCTGATTGGTATGCTGGAGGAATGGAAAACTGCTATGCAATGGGATTCGCTTTCCATGATTATTATTTAACAGTTGAAGAAGGAGGAAAGATAGAAAATCAACCTCAAACGACTTTTATTGGTTATTGTTATCATAATGGTAAATATTTAGATTTTCTTAACTTTTTAATTACTTTCTTTGCGTGGTGGAGAAATGATGAAGGATGTACAAAATTTGTTCCATATAACCATGCTGATGATTTCTTTAATTCTAACTGGGCAGCACTTGTTGATACATTAAAATTATTTTATTTAACAGCTGAAACAGTATATCACTGGCATTCATTTAGAATTAGATATACATTAGATAATATTCCAGGTGTTATTTTGTCAAATTTTGATGAAGAAGTTGAAGGGGCATTACCAAGAGTAAGAGTTGCTGGATATGAATTTAAAGGATGGTTTGATGAAAATAATAATGAAGTAAAAGAATCTAATTGTGAAAAGGCCTATGCAAAACTAATTAGAAAAGACTTCTATAATTACTGGGAAAAAGAAGAAAAAACAATTTATAAAGAATATGATCCAAACTATAAAAAAGTGGATCCAGCATAAAAATGATTAAGATAGGAGGTGTTTTCTAATGGAGTGTGTGAACAGATTATATAGTTATTTAACTAAGATAAACTATGTAAAAGCATTATCGTTAGAAAACAATTCAAAGTCTTTTAGTAATTTATATGTTATTGTTGATGATAATTCAGATGTGTATGAAAAGATTAAATTAGATATATTTAATTTTGTTAATGAGAACAATTTATTTAATATTATTAACTGTAATAATAATGAAATGACTTTTGTTTCTAATGATTTTATATCATTAAAGGTTTTTATAGTGAGTAAACTTACTTCAGATTTAACGCAATATATTTTATATAATCCTAATGATTTAAAACCATTAAATGAAACATTAGCTGATATTGCTATGATTAAATCAATGAATACAGTATTTTATGAATTTAGTAATTTCATTAACTATAGTTTAAATAAAGACAATATCCAAGCATTTAATGCATTAGTTAAAGTTAATGATTATGTGATTTCTTATATGTTTGCATATTATCTAAACAAAAGTAACAAAGGTTTATTAAATGAATTAATAAAAGAATTACCAAAAAATATAAATTTAAAGTTTAAAAATTATATATCACTTTTAAAATATGAAAGAACAGTTGAATGTGCTAAAATGATATTGTGGTTTGTTGATGATTTTATCACTAATATACCAATAGTAATTGCTACACATATCAATATTGATTTTTACTTTGAAATAAAACAAAAAATACTTAGTTTATAATTAATATATATAACTTAGAATATAACATAATTAGAAGGTAACTAAAAACTATGAAGCACGTAATAATAATTAATCCAATAGCTGGAGTTAAAAATCAAATCAGTAAAATTGAAGCACAAGTGAACGAAGCTTTTAAAGGTTTAGACTATGAAATTTATATAACTAAACACTCTGGAGACGCACATGAATATGTGCTTAACTATGATAAAAGTGAAGAGGTAAGGTTTTATGCCTGTGGTGGAGATGGAACACTTAATGAGGTTGCCACTGCATTAGTTGGTATAAAAAATGCGGATGTTGCCTGTTATCCAATTGGATCAGGAAATGACTTTATGAAATATTTTGGAAAGAAAGAGGATTTTCTAAATTTTGATAATTTAATCAATGGTGTAAGTACAGAAATTGATGTGATTAAATATAATAATGAATATGCAATAAACATTTTTAACATAGGTTTTGATGCTAGCGTTGTTGTTGCTCAAAGGAAAATTAAAAAATGGCCATTAATGACAGGTAAAAGCGCATATAATATTGGTGTAGTTGCTTGTTTATTAAAAAAAATGAATTATAAAGTGAAAATTAAAGTTGATGGTCAAGAAGTGTATTCAGGAAAAATGTTACTTGCTGCGGTTGCAAATGCTAAGTGCTATGGGGGAGGATATTACTGTGCTCCAAAAGCTGATGTTGCAGATGGTATTTTAAATCTTTGTGCAATAAAGAAAATATCTAGATTAAAATTAGCAACATTAATTAAAGTCTATAAAGCTGGTGAACATTTAGATAATCCTAAACTTGAAAAATATGTTTTATATTATACAGGAAAAGAATTTGAATTTGAAATTGAAAAGCCATTATACTATTCAAAAGATGGTGAAAGTGGAAAATCAAATGTATATAAATTGAACGTTGTTCCAAAAAGTGTTAATTTTGTTGTACCGAAATTTGACATAAAATAACATTTATGATATAATAATTTTACATGGAGGAAAAAATTATGATTTTTGATAAAATTAAGAAAATGGTAGCAAAAGAATTAAATGCTGATGAAAGTAAAGTTACTTTAGAAACTAACTTTGTAGATGATTTAGGTGCAGATTCACTTGACGCTATCGAATTAATCATGACTGTAGAAAATGAATTTGATATCTCTATTTCTGATGAAGAAGCTCAAACAATCCAAACTGTTGGAGATATTGTTAAATTAATAGAAAGCAAAAAATAAAAGTCTTATTTATAAGGCTTTTTTTTGCGATTTTATTTGGGAGGGTTATATGAAAAAAATAATTAAAATTGCTTTTATCTCATTATTAGTTTTTTTAAATGGTTGTAGTTTCTTAAATCCAGAAGAACCTACAAACGATGATTGTATAATTAAGTTCTATGATGGAAATACATTAATTAAATCTATTACATTAAAAAAAGGTGATGATTTTCCAAATGAGAATTATCAAAAAGAAGGATTTGAATTTGTTGGTTGGGATTTAAATAATGATGGTAATCCTGATCAAATGCCAATTGCTGTAACTACGCACCAAAACCTAAGAGCTGTGTTAATTGCAGAACAAAGATGTAAGTATATATTTGCATATAATGGTGAATCTGTATTTGAAGAAATTGTGAAAGTAGGAACAAGTGTTGATAATTACAATTTAGTTATAGAAAGTGACAAGGGTTATGATTATAATGTAACAGGATGGTATGTGAATGATTTTAATAATCCTGTTTCATTTCCATATATATTAAATGAATCTACAGTTTTCTATCCAATTATAGAAGCAACTAGAAAAGAATATACTTATACAGTTTTTGATGGAGAGGACATTATTAAAAAAGAAAATGGTTTCTATAATGATATTATTGATTATCCAGTAATAAATGGCAAAATTATTGATGGCAAATATGCTGCATTTATAGGATGGACGTATGAAACTGAAAATCGAGTACCTATTAATGAAACATTTATATCTAATTTAACTTCAAGTTTAATAATTAGATCTAATTTTACAACTGATCAAGTATGTACAATTATAATAGATGATATAGTAGAATCAATTTATAAGGTTCCTGGAGAGGTACTAAATCTAAATTATGGTAAACCATCTAAAAATCAAAAAGTAGTTTGGTATACTGATGAAAATTATACTTGTGAATTAGCATCTAATATAATGATCGAAGGCTCTTTAGTATTATATGGTAGATATGAAGAACAAGATGAAATAGACACATCTATCTTAGAATGTGATTACCAGAATATAAATGAAGTAAATACTGAATATGAACTGTTAGTTTTGTTTAATGCTTTAATCTTAAACAAAGTTGAAACAAAAGAATTTGAAATTAATTTCGAATATGAATCACTTGATAGTTTATTTGATTATTTAAAGAAAAATGTAATTGACTTAAGAACATATACTGTTGAAATTAAATATGTTGATAAGAAATTTACTTTTACGTTTACATATGAAGATAAAGGTGGACTTACTTCAGAGAATACTTATTATACTCAATTAAATTCATATAATTTAATTTCTGATCAAGATAAATTACCAGAAGATTTTAAACTACCTGTAGATAAATTTGAAAAAAATTATAGAGTAGTTGACTCAGAAAGTTTATACTTCTGTTTAGAACATGGTTATAGACCAGTTATTGATAATGATAATACTGAGTTAATTAATTTATATAATAAAATGAGAAGTGTTTTATTAGAAATTAATCCATCAAATAGAACTGAATTTAATGTTGCTAAAGCAATATATGAATGGTTAATATTAAATGTTGTTTATGATAAAGAAGTACTTGATTTATCGATGAGTAATAATATTGATGTAAATAAATATAATGCATTTTTACTTGAAGGAGTATTTAATGATCATAAAGCGGTATGTGATGGAATTAGTAAAGCATACGTATGCTTAGCAAATATGATGGGAATTAAATGCGTTAGAAGTACAGGCGTTTCAACAAAAGGAAATGTTAATCACGCTTGGAACAAAATTTGTATAGATGGAAATATGTGGTATATAGTTGATGCTACTAGTGGCGGTGTAATTGTTGATAATTATGAAGCTTTAACTTATGAATTCTTTTTAATTGATACAAATACTTATAGTGAATATTACATAGATAATAATGAGTTATATCCTTTTATTAAAACTAAATATAATTACAACGCATATGAAAGTTTAACAACTAAGCCAATTAGTGATATTAAATATCAGTTAAATTTCGAAAATAAAGATGATTTAGTGATTTGTCTAAAAGAGTTCTTTAAAGACCAAGATTCAAAAACATTTAACTTTAAAATGGGATATTATAAAGGTAATGATTTTGCTGCGGAACTTTCAAGCCTAGCATTTCAAACTAATGTAAATATTGAATTTACGTATTTAATTTCTAATAATATTGTTACAATTATAAAGAAATAAAAATATAAATAATTGTTGACTTTTAAGCGAAAATGGTGTATAATATATTAGTAAAAATATCATAGTGGAAAGAAGAAGTGCCCACTTCTCACCTGACTGAATGAATCGGTAGGTAAATGTCACTTATAACATCAATTTTGATTTGTGATTAGAATTAAGTGGGTGCAGTTTGCGCTCACTTTTCTTTTGCTATGATTTACTATGAAGGAGGGAAAAGTATTAGTAAAGAAGTTGACAAAAACAAACCTTTAGCCAATTATGACATTCCTGCAGCAACCGTTCTTGTAATTGATGCAAATGGTGAAAACAAGGGTGAAATGAAGCTAGAAGACGCAATTAGAGCAGCTAATAGTGAAGACTTAGATTTAGTATGTGTTGCTCCAAATGCTAAAGTACCTGTATGCCGTTTCATGGATTATCGTAAATATTGTTACGATATGCAAAGAAAAGCAAAGGAAAACAAGAAAAATCAAAAAATGATCGTTGTCAAAGAAATCAGAGTTACTCCAGTAATTGGAAATAATGACTTTGATGTAAAGGTTAAAAATTGCAAAGAATTCTTAGCAGATGATTGTAAAGTTAAAATTACATTATTCTATCCAAAAGGTAAAAGACGTTTATTACAAATGGATTCATCTATTAAAGTTCTTGAAAGATTTGCAGAGGCTCTTGCTGACGTAGCTACAGTTGAATCAACAACTTCAGTAGGAGATAAAAAAACGGGTATCGTTTTAGTAGCTAAAAAATCAAAATAAGATAAGGAGTGCACAATTATGCCAAAAATGAAAACACATAGCAGTTCAAAGAAACGTTTCAGAATTTCTGGTACTGGTAAAGTTATGAGAAGTCGTCCAGGAACAAGTCACTTAGCCCCTGGTAAAACTCAAAAGAGAATTAGACATTTACGTAAAGAATCTACTGTTGCTACAGCAGATATGCATCGTATTAGCCAAATCATCGCAAACATTAAATAATTACATAATAATATAAGGAGGAAACAATTATGCCACGTGTTAAGGGCGGATATGTCACTAGACAAAGACGTAAAAGAATTTTAAAGTTAGCCAAAGGTTATTTTGGTTCTAAACATACATTATACAAAACAGCTAATCAACAAGTTATGAAATCTTTAAGCTATGCTTATAGAGATCGTAAACGTAGAAAAAGAGATTTCCGTAGATTATGGATCGCACGTATCAACGCTGCAGCTAGATTAAATGGTTTATCTTATAATAAATTAATGTTCGGTTTAAAAGTTGCTAATATTCAAGTTAACCGTAAAATGTTAGCTGAATTAGCTATCTTCGAAGCTGAAAAATTTGCAGCATTATGTGATTCTGTAAAAGAAAAAGTTAACGCTCATTATGATTCAATTAAAGCTCAACAATTAAAAGATCATGAAGCTAAAGTTGCTGCTGAAGCTGCTCGTAAAGAAGCTGTTGCTAAAGCTAGAGAATTAAGAAACGCTGATAAATAATAAAACTATTTAATTATATATAAAAAAAGGGTCTGACAAAATTTCTTGTGATAATTAAAATTAAAAATTTTAATTATGACGAT
>CAZHQU010000056.1:0-8837 GCA_964534245.1 uncultured Coprobacillus sp. | reverse complement strand
AAAACATAGTAGTTAAAATATACTTAAAACTTAAATAGTATCGTTTTATATTAAAGAAATATATATTATACGAGGAGGAGAGTAATGAAATCTAAGAAAGTATTACAATTATTAACTATTATAATATTTATTTTCATACTTGTAAGTTGTAAAGATACGATTGAATATGATGATATGTGCCATTATAAAGTAAATTTCTTTGGAGAAAGGATAGAAGTAGAAGAGCATATTTTCAATTCATGGAATGTAGAAAAAGAAGCAACATGTGAAGATAATGGTCAAAAAAATAGTAAATGTGATAAATGTGATTATGTTGACAAGCGAGATATTAATCCTATGGGCCATAATTATAATGGTGAAACAATTTATCAATGGAGCGAAGATTATTCAATATTAAAAGCAAAAAGAATTTGTTTAAATGATAATTCGCACACCGAAGAAGAAACCGTAAGTTCTGAATATTCAGTAGTGAAAGAACCAACATATACAGAAAGTGGATTAGGTATATACAAATCAGATGAATTTAAAAATGATTTATTTGAATCTCAAACATATGAAATACCTATTCCAAAATTAGATACAGTAATTTATAAAGTAACTTTTTATGATAAAGATAAAAATATTATTCATGAAGAAGAAGTAGAAGGAGGTACAAGTGTAACTCCTCCAGAAGCTCCTAATGTTGAAGGATTTGTTTTTGAAAGATGGGATAAAGAATTAGATTATATTAAGTCTGATTTAGAAGTTAATGCGATTTATGTTGAAGAGGTTATTCCAAAAAAATTTGTTGTTTTAAATGAAAGAAATGTAATGCTTGTAGGGACGGAAATAGACTTAGATGTTATTGTTTATCCGTTAGATTCAACATATAGAAATATTATATGGAGTGTTGATAACGAAGAAATTGCAACTATTGATGAAGAAGGTGTAATAATAGCATTAAATGTGGGAGAAGTTACGATTAAAGCAGTACTAAAAATAAATGACACTGATTTAGTTTATTACCATAACCTTGAAATTGTATCAGAAGAAGATAAAATATCAGAAATTGAATGGTTAACAATCGAATCAGAAAAAGAATATTATTTATTACATGATACATTAATTAAATATTTAGAAATTAAATTTAATACAAATAAAAATATTAATAATAATATATACTGGTAAACATCAGATTCAACAATTGTAAATATAAATGAATATGGTTCATTAGAAATTACTGGTGTAGGAACAGTAACATTAATTTGTTATTCAGCACAAAATCCTAATGTCTATAATATGATTGATATTACTATAAAAGAATATACAAAGCCAACATCAATGCAATTAGTAAATGCAAATGGTAACGAATATAATACAAATATGATTTATCAAGATAGTGAATCTAGAATCTATATAAAAGTAGAACCAAAAGATGGGGATCCTAGAGTAGAGTTTATAAGTAGTGACGAATCAATTGCCACTATAAATAGTAACGGATATATTAATCCTATAAAAGGAGGAACTATAACAATTACAGTAAAATCGATTGTTAATCCTGAACTTGTTCAAACAATAGATTTAATTGTAGCTCCTATTAATATACCGGAATATCTAACTGTAGATGTTGTTGGAGAAAAGTATGTTTATATGGGTTATAAAACACAATTAAAAGCTAATATATATGGTTTGTTAAACAATCGTGAAATTGTTTGGGAAGTTCATAATATGTCGAAAGATTTAGCAACAATTGATGAAAATGGATGGATCACACCAAAGAAAACGGGAGATTTTAGAGTAAGAGCACATATTAAAAATGAGCCTTGGTACAAATCATCATATTTCACAATTAAAATAATGGATATACCAGAACCATATGAAGTTGGAGATATGAAGGGTTATGAAATAGTAATAATGAATGATAAAGAATCATTAAACAATGTAGATCCATTTTTAAACGACTATACAGATAGTGATAAAGAATATAAACAGATATCGTGGACAGAAGTTGAAAATAAATATAACTGTAAGTTAGTGGTTAAAGCATATCCTGATGAGGCAGTATATGGTGAAGACAGAATAGACTGGATTATAAATAACGCAACCAATGGAACTAGTAAATGTGATTTAGCGGTTGTGGATACAAATTGGATTTATCGCTTTGCAAATGCAAATGCTGCTATAGATACATCTGAAATGTATGGTAAGTATGGACTATCACAAATGGAACCGACGTTAAAGAATGCAGGAACATATAGAGGTAAACTATATGTAGCATCAGAAGGGTTAAGCAGATCAAAAGTAAATATTGAATTAGGATTATTCTATAATTATGGATGGATTAAAGAATTAGGAGTAGAGTCTCCAGCAAAGCTTTTTAATGAAGGTAAATGGACTTATGAAGGATTTAAAAAATGGGTTTTAGATGTTCAATCAAAACTTGAAGAAAATGAATATGTCTTAGGAGGAACGCCTTATTATTACTATCAAGGTATGGCTAATGCTAATGGATTAATAATAGCTAACACCGAAACAGCAAAAATTGATATATTGAATGATTATCAAAAGAATGCAAGTGAGTTAATATATGAATTAGTAAAAGAAAATGCTGTTAATACTGATTATACTATTTCAGAAATAAATAATACTGATAATTCATTCTGGCGAATAAATGGTGGAACAATGATGATACCAGGATATTTAAAAGATATTAAAGGAAGTATATGGACTGATAATATGTGGGGTGAAGGAACAACTGAATTTGGGTATGTTCCATTCCCTTATAGTGATTCACTAAATAAAGAAAATACAAAAGTGAATATATCTAATAGAGATGCTTATATGTATGTTGCTGGAAGAATAGATAATTGGTCTATAGCAGAAAACCATTATAAAAAAATTTGGATAATTACAAACGAAATGTTTTTGAATACTATTAAATATCAAGAGGATGATCCAGAATTTAACGAAGAACAAATAATTAAAAATAAATTAAAGACTAAACTGGATGATCCAGAATCTATTGAAGCGATAATGTATTATAATTCTAAAAAAACAATTTTCGATGCTTCGTATGCAATGTATAATTCAGTATATGATTCTAAATTAATAGAACCATCTATTAACGTTATGTATAAAGGACATAATTATTTAGAAGAATTTAATTCAGTATATGAAAATTATGAAATAGATTTTCTAAGAATTTATTCTACATCATAATTAATAAATATTAATCAAAGTAAAAGGCATTGCTTATACAGCAGTGTCTTTTATTTCTAAATGTTAAAAATTGATAATATTTAATTATCAAAAATATCTTTATTTATTTGATGAAATATGAGATAATATATAAAAGGTGGAATTTTGAAATGATTAAATTTATAACAATTGAAGGCGGAGAAGGCTCTGGAAAAACAAGTCTGATCAAATTATTAGTGAATGATTTTAAGAAACTAAATATAGATACTTTAACTAGTAGAGAACCTGGTGGAAGTAAGATTGCTGAAGAGATCAGACAAGTTATTTTAAATGTCGAAAATACAAAAATGGATTATATGACTGAAGCATTGCTTTACGCAGCAAGTCGTAAGCAACATTTAGAAGAAATAATTAAACCAGCTATTAATGAAGGTAAATTAGTTATATGTGATAGATACATTGACTCTTCCCTTGCTTACCAAGGATGGGCAAGAGACTTAGGCATTGAGAAAGTGTATGATATTAATATGTATGCAACTGAAGGTTTCTTACCTGATTTAACTTTATTTATTGACATTCCTGCTGAAGTTGGTTTAGAGCGTATTAAGTCAAACAATAGAGATGTTGATAGATTAGATTTAGAGAAAATATCTTTTCATCATAAAGTAAGAGAAGGATATTTGAAAATTGCAGAGATGTATCCTGAGCGTATTGTTGTAATTGATGGAAATAAATCACTTGAAGAAGTATATGAAGATATCAAAAAGGTTATTTTTGAGAGGCTTAGATAATGGATTATAGTTTTCTTTTAAAAACACAACCTAAACTTGTTAAACTATTTGATAATGGTTTCAAGAAAAATAGACTAGCTCAAGTGTACTTATTAGATGGGGCTAAAGGAACACCTAAGACACAAGCAGCAATGTATCTAGCCAATTTGCTTTTGTGTGATACACATAATTTCTGTGGAGAATGTATTAACTGTAGAAGAATTAAAGAAAATGTTCACCCAAGAATTATGATTATAGAGCCTGATGCCCAAGGAGCTATTAAGAAAGACATAATAGACACTCTTGAAAATGAGTATTCATATAGTGGCTTAGAAGAAGGAACTAGAGTATTTATAATTAAAGATATCGAGAAAGCAACATTAGGAGCTAGCAATGGTCTTTTAAAGTTCTTAGAAGAAATGAAAGAAAATTGCTATGGTATATTATTAACAAGTAACCTAAGTGCTGTACTAGATACAGTTAAATCTCGAACTCAAATAATTACTTTAGAGAAAATAAATAACGAATTACTTAAAGAAGCATATTTAAGTAAAGGAATAAATGATGAAACAGCAAAAATACTTTGTACGTTAACTAATAATGTCAAAGAAGGATTAGAACTTATAGAAAACGATCAAGTTAATAAAACAATTAACTTAGTGAAAAAGATTAGTAAAACGCTTCTTACTGATGATGAACCAGTATTAGTAATGAACGAAGACGGAAAATTCTTACTTACTTGTCAAGATAAAAGTTATCATCAAATCTATATGGATTTATTAATTACAATAATAAATGATGAACTTTTATACTTATTAGGAGAATTTCAAAATATGGTTTTCAGCACTTCAGCAAGTGAGTTCTTAGAATATGAAGTGGATAAAAGTAAAATAGATAGCAAGATACTTCTTAAACAAATGGAAATTATGCTTGAAGCTCGTAAGAGACTTGAGTATAATGTTAATTTAGAACTATTCTATATGGATTTGTTTATTAAGTGCAAAAAATTATAGAGTATAGACAATTATAAAGTATAGACAATTATAAGATATAGATAAATATAGATATAATTTGGATTTAGATAAGATTTAACTAGAAGATGTGAGCATCTAGAAAATGTGAGCATTTAGGAAATGTGAGGTAGAAAATGGCAAAAGTAGTTGGAATTATTTTTAACGAAGTAGGTAAAGTATATTGGTTCTCACCAGCTCCATATAATCCTAAAAAAGGAGATAAGGTTGTTGTTGAGACTGTAAGAGGTTTAGAGTTAGGATTTGTTGAAGTTGAAGAGAAAGAAGTAAACGATGAAACTCTAGAACATGAACTTAAACCTATCGTTAGAATGGCAAATAAATATGATATAAAAAATTATTATACAAATATTGAAAGAGCAGATAAAGACTTTGAGACATGTAAGAAGATAATTGCTAAAAGAGAACTAGATATGAAACTTCTTTCATGTAAATATACTCTTGATAGGCAAAAGATTATTATTCAATACAATGCGGAAGGTCGAGTTGACTTTAGAGAGTTATTAAAGGACCTAGCTGCAGAGTTTAAAGTAAGAATTGAATTAAGACAAATAGGACCTAGAGAAGGTGCTAAGATAATTGGTGGAATTGGATCTTGTGGGAGAGAGGTTTGTTGTAAATCTCACTTAAGAGAATTTGATTTAGTAACGATGAAAATGGCAAAAGATCAAAACATGAGTTTAAGTGCCACAAAGATTGCTGGATTGTGTGGCAAACTTATGTGTTGTATCGGTTATGAAAATGATACATATTGTGAAATACGCAAACGCATACCACTTGTTGGAGATATCGTAAATACTCCAAAGTTTAAAAATGGTAAAGTTGTTAGTGTAGATATCTTACAAGAAAAAGTCAAAGTAGAAGATAAAGATCAAAATATTTCTGAATGGCCTGCAAGTGAACTTGTAAAAGTAAAATCTCATAAGGAAGTCGTTTCAGCAAAAGATCTTACTGATGATATAGACGAAGAATAATTATATGGATAATTATTTAAACAAAAGTACTGAGAAAATACATGAATTGTTAGGTTATGAAAATATTAAAATAATTCAAGATGATGAGATGTTTAGTTTTTCATTAGATTCAATGATGCTTGCTAATTTTGTTGATACAAAGGGAGCTAAAAACATTATCGACCTAGGAACAGGAAACGGCCCAATACCATTATTCCTAACGCTAAAAACAGAAGCAAAAATAATAGGTGTAGAAATCCAAGAAGATGTAGCTGATTTAGCTAAAAGAAGTGTTAAACTAAATAGCTTTGAAGAGCAAATTACAATACTAAATCGAGACTTTAAGAATATATATAAAGAGGTAGGAGCAAATAAGTTTGATATAGTTACATCAAACCCTCCATACTTTAAAGTCACAGATACAAGTATTATTAATAAAAATGATTATCTAACAATCGCAAGACACGAAGTGAAGGCAAATGTCTTAGATGTAATATTAGAAGCTAATAAACTTCTAATAGATGGTGGAAAACTTTATATAGTACATAGAGTTGAGAGGATGCCTGAAATTATTACAGAGTTAGAAACAAATAACTTTGGTATCAAAAGAATTCAACTCATATACCCTAAGAAAGACACAAATGCTAATATGTTTTTAATAGAGAGCAGAAAGAATAAAAAAACTGATTTAAAGATTATTCCTCCTCTTTATATCCATGAAGACATAATAGAAAACAATACAAATAAAACTAAATACACAGATGAAGTGTTAAAAATATTTAATTTTAAAAAAGGAGAATAAATATGTTATTACATGTATTATCAAAAGAAGAAAAATTTCATTTTTTAGATTTACTTTCAAAATTATTTATTGCTGATGGTCCATTAACAGATTCAGAAAAGAAATTATTAAACAAATTAAAAACAGAAATGGGCGAAGAAATTATTAAACATAAACCAAGTAACCTATCATTTGAAAAGTTAGTTGCTTATTTTTCAGAAAAACCAAAAACAACAAAGAATGTAGTATATTATAACTTAACTTGGGTTTCATTACTTGATGATTTCTATTCAATTGAAGTTCATGAATTATTAGATCAAATGCAACAAGAATTTATGATTACTGGAAAGAAAAAAGCCGAAGTTATTAAATTAATTGGTGCCGAAAAAGATTTACACGAAAAAACTAAGAGATTCTTAATTGAATAGTGTTAAGGGCATATCAATTAAAGATATAAAAGTATTATACTTAAAATATTTAGACAAGAAGATTAGGATAAACAATGATAAACTTATATTTGGTTCCCACACCTATAGGTAACATTGCTGATATGACTTTTAGAAGTGTTGAAGTATTAAAAAGTGTTGATTACATCTATTCAGAAGATACAAGAAATACGAAAGTATTGCTTTCACATTATGATATTAAAACACCACTCAAAAGTTATCATAAATTTAATGAAAATGAGAGGTCTATTGAAATAATAGACCTTTTAAAAGAAGGAAAAGTAATTGCTGTTGTGAGCGATGCCGGATATCCTGGAATAAGTGATCCGGGTTATTTAGTTGCTAAAAGAGCAATAGATGAAGGATTTACTGTGAGTACAATCCCTGGGGCTACCGCATCACTAACTGCTCTAGTTACATCAGGACTGCCTTGTGATAGATTCTATTTCTATGGATTTTTAGCTCATACAAATTCTCAAAAGAAAAAAGAATTAACATCTTTAGTAGATTTTAAAGATACATTAATTTTTTATGAATCTCCTCATAGATACTTAGAAACATTAAAAGTTATCAAAGAAGTAATGGGTAATAGAAACGTAGTAATTGCAAGAGAACTAACTAAGAAATATGAAGAATACGTAAGAGGAACTATTGAAGATTTATTATCTAGGGAATTAGAATTAAAAGGTGAAATGGTAATAATAGTTGAGGGAAGCAAAAAAGAAAAGCTTGCAATGGATTTATCAACCCTAACTATCGAAGAACATTATAAATATTATATAAATCAAGGTAATGATAATAAACAAGCAATGAAACTAGTTGCTAAAGATAGAGACATTTCTAAAAGTGATGTATATAGTGCTTTGTTAAAAAATAATTGACAATAAGCCAAACTTGGAGTAAAATTATTTTGGTAAAATATGGTAGGTTTATTAAAACCATATTATTACAAATAATAAATATGATAAAATTAAAAATAAAATTATTCAAATTATTTAAATTTAGAAAAGGAGATTTACTATGGAATTAAAAGGTTCAAAAACTGAGAAAAATCTTATGACAGCTTTTGCTGGTGAATCACAAGCAAGAAATAAGTATACTTATTTCGCAAGCGTTGCTAAAAAAGAAGGATATCAACAAATTGCTGCCATCTTTGAATCAACAGCAAATAACGAAAAAGAACATGCTAAAATGTGGTTTAAAGAATTAAAAGGAATCGGAACTACTGCTGAAAACTTATTAGCTGCAGCAGAAGGCGAAAACTATGAATGGACTGATATGTATGACACATTTGCTAAAGAAGCTGAAGAAGAAGGATTCACAGCTTTAGCAGTAAAATTCAGAATGGTTGCAGCAATCGAAAAATCACATGAAGAAAGATATCGTGCTTTATTAAAGAACGTTGAAATGCAACAAGTATTTGAAAAATCAGAAGAAACAATGTGGGAATGCCGTAACTGTGGGCATTTAGTAATGGGCAAGAAAGCTCCAAAAGTTTGTCCAGTATGCTTACATGAACAAGCTTACTTTGAAGTAAGAAAAGAAAATTATTAATATCTAGATAGTTATTAATATCTAGAAAATAAGATGGGTCTGACAAAATTTCTTGTGATAATTAAAATTGAAAATTTTAATTATGACGATAAATCGTCCCTGTCAACAATTCTTGTGATAAAAAT
>CAZHQU010000055.1:0-8847 GCA_964534245.1 uncultured Coprobacillus sp. | reverse complement strand
AGTTATAAATTTTATCAGTTATTACGTGACTTGTAATAAATTTTTTGTTATAATAAATTGATAGGTTTTGACTGTTAAAATCTATTTCGACTTTTTTACCGATATATTCAGTCGGTACAGAGTATTTACATCCAGAAAAAGTAATAACAGATTCTACAGAAACTTTTCTAGTTTGTCGGCTTTCATAGTTTCTTAATAGATCTATATTACCTATTGGAAGTAGATACTCTTTTTCTTTTTTAAATAAATCTATAGGTTTTTCTTTAGTTGCTTGAGATTGCTCGTTATTAAGTTTAAGATTTAAATCATTTATTAAATCAATTATTTCATAAATATCTTCAATTTCATTATTATAAACTTTTAGTCTATCCATTAACTTGGCTACATTTTCAACACTGCCTTTTGTTTGTGGGCGATAGGGTCTACATGCTATAGGAGTAAATCCCATATCTTTTGAGAAAAGTAAGAATGATTCATTAAATATTGTTTCTCCTGTCCTAATATCATGATTTTTAACAACTGTCTTCATATTATCAAACCATATTTCTTTTGGTATAGAGTTATTGCAATATTTAAAAGCGTTAATTAAGCACTTAAATAATGTGATTTGAGTTCTATCTGTTGTTAATTCAATATATTTGAATTTCGAATAAGGAAATATATATAAAAATATATTAAATTCAATTTCGTTACCTTGTTTTGTGATTAATTTCATTGATTCTTTTCAGTCTACTTGTGCTTGAACTCCAGGAGTTGTTAATATTCTTAGTACTGCTTTATTTGTTTGTTCGTTTTTATGATTTTTTACAAAATTTTTAACTGTTTCATATGATCCTGTATATCCCCTTTCTTTGATAAATAAATAAACACTTTTAGCAGTACAAGAGTAATTATCAATTTTATCAGTTATTATTTCTTTATATTCATCAATAATAGAATGTTTAATAATTTTTGTTTTATCTTTTGGATATAATTTATTCCTTGCAGTAATCCACGAACACCCTAATCTTCTAGCAACTTCACTTATATTCAACATCACACCTCCTTTCGTTATTTTTTCAATCTTTAATAGTTCCATAATACTTACCTCCATTACATTAAAGATCAGTTATTATATAACAAAAAAAGTCTATAGAAAATAGCTATAGACTCTTAATTTTAAATTACCATAATTATTAAGTTAAAGTTACCTTTTTAATAAAGTTTAAATTACCATAATTATTAACTAATCATTACTATATTTATTAAGTATTTAATTACTATTATTCTATAGATTTATTATACCATTTACAGTATTCTAACCATAATTGGCTAAATTACCCTATAAAATTAAAAAAAGTAAGCCTTACATAGAAGACTTACCGATTTACTTAAATGGTGCGAGAAATGAGACTCGAACTCACACATTATTTCTAATACAAGGCCCTCAACCTTGCGCGTCTACCAATTCCACCATTCTCGCACATTTATTTGTTACTCTATTATACAACTTTTTCGAAAATTTGTTAAGTATTTTGTTGATTTAATTCCTTAATAATTGTATAATTTTAATATGAAAAAAATGTTTAAAAGAATTTATATAGAAATACTTAATTATTGTAATTTAAATTGTTCATTTTGTGTTAAAACTACTAAGCCTAAAAACTGTATGAGTATTGACAGTTTTTCACATATTCTAGATGAGATTAAGCCTTATACTGATTATATATACTTGCATATTCAAGGTGAACCTTTACTTCATCCTGAATTAATTGATTTTCTTAAAGTTGCTAAAGATAAAGATTTTAATATAAATCTAACAACTAATGGCACTTTGATTAATAAGAATTTATATATCTTAGATCATTTAAGACAAATTAATATTTCTATTCAAGCATTATACAATATGCCAAATAGAGATAAATATTTAGACTCTATCTGTAAATTAATTAATAATAACAAATCAACTTATATTTCACTTAGACTTTGGGGAGACTTTGAATCTGAGGAAATCATTAAATATTTCGAAAATAGATTTAATAAGAAAGTTGATAAGGATCATGGTTATCGTCTTACTGATAGAGTATTTTTCTCTTTTGATGAGGAATTTGACTGGCCTAGTTTAAATCTTCCTATTGTTGGAAAATGTGGATCCTGCCAAGGCACAATATCTCATGTTGGAATTTTATCTGACGGTACAGTTATTCCTTGTTGTTTAGACAAAGATGGCATTATTAATTTAGGTAATATTTTCGAATCTTCTTTTAAAGATATTATTGATAGTGAAAGATTCATTTCAATTCGTAATGGATTTAAATCTAACATTGTGAAAGAAGTATTATGTTTAAAGTGCTCATATAGAACAAGATTTAATAAATAAAAAAAGAATCAAGGTTTTACCTTGATTCAGACTGATGACAAATTCACTTTTCAAAAGCATTGAAAAGTGAATTTTTATATTTTCTCCACAATTGATACAGATTTCTACCATAATTGAACGTTTACTCCCCCTTATATTTAAGATTATAGTTTAAAATGATAAATCATTCCCACTAAATAAAATAAGCGTTGCCAAATTTTAATTTGTCAACGCTCTGAATCAAGGTTTTACCTTGATTTTTTATTCTTTAAAATTCAACTATGTGTTTTTTCATTATCTTTAATGCTAAAACTGGATCAATTTTACTAAGTAATCCCATTGAAGCTAAGATATAATCTTTATCGATCATAAACTTTGGATACACAGGTCTTAATTCTAAAATGTTTTCTCTAGTTGATAAAACTTTAGATAAGATTTCTTTTGAATGATGAGCTTTAATCAAGATTCCACCTGTGCCAATTACATAACCAACTTTACTTAGGTCTTTACCAATTTGGTTATATAAAGTTCCCATTGGTGTATACACTTCTTCCATAATACCAACATGTCTATGTATTGCTTTATCAACACATACTTCACCTAGAATCATATCTACGATTTCACCTTTTCCATCATCATATATATTTTCTACATGAGAGTTTCTATATGAGGCTTCTTCTTCAATATCGAATCCATAGTCTTCTTTAATCATTCTTTTTTCTTCTTCAGTTAATGATTGCGCAATACCAATAGCGGAATATCTCATGCCTAGGTCACCTTCTACTGTACGCTTTGCATAAGGTTCTTCTAAACCTTTTAATACTACATCACTACGCTTTGCTGAAGGGGAACTCATTGAATAAAGGTCAGTTGTGGCTCCACCGATATCCACTACAATTAATTCACCAAATCCACGTTCATGCATATATCCTTTAGAAAGTAACAAAGCTGCATCTAATACTGCTTCGGGAGTTGGTAAAATAACTTTATCAATCTCATGTTCTATTTTCTTAATACCTTTTGCTTCGATAATATTACCTAAGAATATTTCTCTTATTTTATTTCTTGCATCTGGTAAATTTAACACATTAATCTTTGGCATTACATTTTCACAAATATAACCATTCATTTCATATTTAGCAAATGTTTCTTTAATATTATCAATTGAACATTTATTCCCCGCAAATATAACTGGAATCTTAATGCCTGCCTTTCCTAACATTTCAGCATTGTATTCAACACATTCACTATTACCACCATCAGTTCCACCAGCAAGTAATATTATATCAATGGCTATTGATTTTAGTACTTCGATTTCAGCATTAGTAATATGATGAGAGAAAACTAAATCAACTTTAGCACCAGCTCCTAAGCAAACTCTCTTTGCGGCTTCAACCGTTAATTCTTCAATTAAGCCAATTGCACACATTTTAAGTCCACCAGCTGCTGAAGAACATCCAATTACTTTATCAAACTTTACTCTCTTACCAAGTTTTTCATATAGTTTTTCTAAGGCATTATTATAGCCAATTGTTATATCTGTATCCACTGTTGTAAAGTGTGAACTTGTTCCAATAATATCTTCCAATTCCGTATCAACGGCTGTTAACTTTGTAAATGTTGAACCAAAATCTATCATTAAGTATAAACTCATAAAATTAATCTCCTCAACCTATACTATATTATCACAAATGAATAAATTTTTCAACAAAAAAGGGCATTTAGCCCTTATTTATTTTCCATTGTTCGCTTATTTGCATAAATAGAATTCAATAGTTTGTTATTATAATCTTGAGTTCTTTGCCAGTACATCATTCCAGCTAAACCTTTATCATGAATATATTCAGCTTTAATATCAATAGATTTTTCATTTTCATAAGAATAGAATCTCTTGTTATTAGCATCATAGATGTAAGGAACTTTACATTCATCATCCCAACCAACTGTTACTCCAGGAATAGATTTTAATAAGAAGTTTTCATACAAGAATGTTTGAGTAGCTGATCCTGCAGCTTCACTAGATTCACCTAAACCATTAGTATTTTTAAATACTCTAGCATAGAATGGAACTCCAATGATAATCTTTTCATTTGGAACACCTAACGCATTATATAATGGTAATGTTTGGTCAATTGAACATTGAGTTAATGTATAACCTTTGCTAGATTTATATAAAGCATTTTGATATGAAGATTTAGCATTTGTTTGCATATCATAACTCATTAAATTAATATAATCTAAATATTTATGTGAATTAGCTAAGTCAAATTTTACATATTGCCATGGTCCAGCGCCTAGAGCTGATGTTACTAAATGACTAGGATTATTTGATTTAACTTTTTCACGAACAACTTTCATAAGTCTAGTATAGTTTGTACTAGTAGCCTGAGTTGGTGTTTCCCAGTCCATATCAATACCATCTAGTTTACATTCATTGATTAACTTAACTAAGTCATTAGCGAATATTTCAATTAGTTCATCACTCTTAGCAACAGTAGCTAAGTTAGATGTACTAATAGATATTAATACATATGTACCATATGAGTGAGCTTTATCAATATAATTTCTTGTATTTGATAAAACTGATGAATAATTAGATATCTTACCATTAGCACCAACTTCGCCAAAAGCACAATATAATATATCCACATTCTTTAGTGTTTCATCATCAGGGAAATTACCAGTATAGTTATATCCACCAATGATTCCACCTTTAGATAAATCTTTATATCCCATTGCCACTTTCACATCAATTGACACTTCACGAATTACGCCATTAAATGTAATCGTTGCTTTTAAAGTTACATCTGTTTCTTTACCAGAAACTTTAGTAACTTTACCATCAGGACTAATTACATTTTCATTACTTGATGACCATACAATTGTAGCATTAACTTCTTCAACAAATACAGGAAGTTCTAAATCTTTAGTTATAACATCATCAAACATTGTTAATAAATTATCTTCAATTATATCAAGTTCTTCCTCAGGTGTACCGATTTCTCTTACCCATCTAGCAATTAAAGTAACTGGTGTGCTAGGTACTGTTTCATATTTCTTATTATTCTCATCATACCATCCAATTAATCTATAACCTTTTCTTGTAGGGATTAGAAGTTCTTCGCCTTCAATAAAACTACCTGATGTTTTACTATCTCCAAGTATATATGCTTTCGATGTGATATCTACACTTCTTTCTTCATTATTTTTTGTATCAAACCCATCAAGAGTGATTTTTGTACCTGGAGTTAATAGTTCATTTAACTTATTATATGCTTCTTCATAATGAGATGAAACAACAATTACATATGCATATCCTTTGAAATTTACTTCATATGAATTTGTACCAGATGCATATTTGTTACCAACTTCATAACGACCATCAACAAGTTTCAATCCTATTCTTAAAGAATAAATTGCTCCAGGTTCAGAAACAACATCATATAAGAATATATTATTAGTGTATAAATCCCAAAAATATGAATTATATTCGGTAATATTAAATGATCCAGTTACTGTGATATCTTCTCCAAATAAAGACATTTGTTCTTCAGTGAATTCACCACCATTTGCATCATATGTAACTTTTACTTCATTTACTTTTTCATATTTTGCATATATTGTAACATCACCAGTAGAACCAGCTTCAATTTTTGTAACTTCTGTAGTAAATAATTCGTCACTAAACCAGCCAATGAACTTATGGCCTTTTAATTTAGGATTAACAAATACCACTTCATCTACAACTGTATATTCGGTAACGTTTGTATTTGTAGCATCATCACAATTTATATAATTAATGTTATATATAATAGCTTCATAAACAGCATTAATTACTAAATCACTTTTTACATTTACTACATCTGTATCCCATTTTACAAAAGTATAACCTTTTACTTCATTTGCTTCTGGTAAGTTAAGTTCTTCATTATATGAATATACTTTTTCTAGAATAGTTTCATCATTACAAACAAATTTAACAGTATATGTTATTTCTTCCCATTTAGCATATAAATCTAAATCACTTGTTGGTAAAGCATTAAAATCATATAGTTCATCATTAAAATACCAACCTAAGAAATTGTATCCTTCTTTATCTAAATTATATTCAGAAACGTATTCATCATATCCTAAACTTTGTTCATTAACTAATTGATCTCCGTCAAAGAACTTAATAACATAGACTATTTCTTCCCAGTTACCATATAACTCTAAATCAGATTTAATTACATAATCACTATTTAATAATTCATCATTATACTTCCATCCAACTAGTTTGTATCCTTCTTTTGTTGCGTAACTATCAAGTACTGATAAAGAATCACCATATTCACAAGTTACTTCATTCAATAAAGTATTTTCATCATATAACTTAATGCTATATTTTTCTTTATCCCATTTTGCATTTAATGTAATATCTTCTTTTACTGGTGATTCAAAATTATATTCATTATCATCTAAGTACCAGCCTTTAAAGATATGACCTTCTTGTTTCAAATCTTCTGGTTTTGAAACAGCTAATCCCTTGTTTACTTCCACAACAACGTCATCATGAAACTCACTTTTGAAAGTTACAGAATATTTTGATAATCTTAATTCACATCCAAAAGAGACTAATAAAATTAATACTAGCATAAATATACTTGTTATGTTTCTTCTCATATTTCTCTCCTTATACATATATATCAATTTGTTTAATTAATTCGTATATAATTTAATCAGAGATTTCCTCTGATTTTAATTATTATTAATTTATGATATACTTTTATTGAAGTTATATCAGCTTCAGAAATCTCTGTTATAACTATAAATCATGATGTAGTTATAACTGGTTGTGGACTCCGTTTAAAATAATAGGAACACTATGAATCCGCGGTATAATTTGGAGCCCTTCCTCTTTCTTTATAAACCTGTTTATATGTTTTTAGGACTATACTTTTTAGTATTGAACCTGTATGACTTGCGAATATAGGCTTGAAGAATAAACTCTCTAGAGTTAGGAAGTTATCAACCACTTGTACAGGCAAAATGAAAGGATGTGTTGTTATGAATCAAAATACCTGTATTACTATTGATGTATCTCAAAATAAAAGTCACATTCAAGGATTTATTGGATCAAATAAACCTTTAAGTAAAGCTAGAACTATGAGACACACTAAACAAGGATATCAATTTATTTTAACTCTTAAAAATTTAATTGAGTCTAAAATAAATGAAACTCCTTTAATTGTTTTTGAATTTACTGGAATTTATCATAAATCCCTTGAAAAATTCCTTATATCACAAAATCTCAAATATCATATTGTTGCTCCATTAAGAGCTGCTAAAGCCAGAAATAGCGAAATAAGAGAGCAAAAAACTGATGCTAGAGATTGTTTAAGCTTATCTAAACTTTTTTATTCTAATAATCTAGGAATATTCTATTCTGAAGATGAAACATATTCTACTTTACGAAAGTTAAATAGATATTATGATACTTGCATGAAACATTTAATTAAAATAAAAGTTAATTTCAGAGAAACATTAGCTGTTATTTATCCTAACTATAAAAAGTTATTCACTAGCATTTATAGTGATGAATCTTTCACTTTCTTAAAAGAGTTTCCTCATCCATCCCTATACACTTCAAAATCAGAAGATAAGATCATAGAAATCTTGAAAGAAAAATGGGATCATTTAGAAAGTTGGACATCAACTAAAGTTAAGAAATTAACTCCTTTAGTTAATGAAATTGTTTCTGGTTGTTCTGTATCAGAACCTGATATAAATATGCTTCTTTCATATATTGTTCAAATAGAATATTATCTAAATCAAATTAAGATAACTGTAATTCAAATGAATGAACTTGCTAAAGAGTTACCACTTTACAAATATGTTCATTCACTACCAGGGATTCAAGATATACTAACTTGTAAGTTTATTGCTGAACTTGGAGATATATCTAGATTTACAAATTATAAGCAAATTGTTGCTTATGCAGGGATTGATCCTATGATTAGACAATCTGGTGATAAAGATGGTCTTCATCTTAAAATGTCTAAAAAAGGTAATAAGCGTCTTAGAACTATTCTTCATTTAATGGTATCTAGTTTAATTAAAGCTAATCGAGAACCTAATGCTATTAAAACTAAATATCAAAAAAAGACGCACCAATTAAACCCTCTTAAGCCTAAAGTTGCGTCTATGGCTTGTGCTAACCAACTAGTAAGAATAATCTTCTATATGCACAAGACGAGTTCAACTTACATATACGATGTATGTAAGTAGTCTCAAAACGGTCTATGCCGTAACTTTATTATAACACACTTTATAGCAAAAATAAATATTTTATATAAATATTGCGTAATATTGTCAGTTTGACTGAAAATCGACTGACAATCCGTTTTACGCTCTTTTTTTATAATCAAGTAAAGTATTAAAAATATTTTTAATATTTTACTTGATTATTTATGTTTATTCGTATAATAAAGTTAAGAATTAACTTTATTATATAAATGTTATCATTTTTA
>CAZHQU010000054.1:5379-8859 GCA_964534245.1 uncultured Coprobacillus sp. | reverse complement strand
TTAATAAATAAATATTTAAAAATAAAGAGGTAAAAAAGTGAAAACTATTGTTATTGGTGTAATTGGTGCAGATGTACATGCAGTTGGAAACAAAATTATCGAATATGTTTTAAAAGGTGAAGGCTATAATGTAGTTAACATTGGTGTATTATCTTCTCAAGAAGATTTCATTAATGCGGCAATCGAAACAAATGCTGATATGATTTTAGTTTCATCATTGTATGGTCATGGTGAAATTGACTGTCAAGGCATGAGAGATAAATGTATCGAAGCAGGTATTGGTGATATTCCAATGTTTGTTGGTGGAAATATTGTTGTTGGTAAACAAGATTTTAAAGATGTAGAAGAAAGATTTTTAAAGATGGGATTTAATAAAGCTTATCCACCAGGAACTCCAATTGAAAAGACACTTCCTGATATCAAGAAAGTATTAGGTGAATAACATGACAGTAAAAAATAAAAAATTAACTTTAGAAGAATTTTTAGCGGAACGTAAGCAAGTTCTTGCAACTTGGAAAACTGGTAATGATCCAGAATTAGACTTTGATAAAGCTGTTGAATATTTGAAAGCTATTCCAGAAGATAAAAACTTTGCTATTAAATTGCAAAAAGCAAAAGAAGAAGGTTCACGTACTTTAGTTCAACCTAGAGCTGGTGTTCCACTAATTGAAGATCATATTGTATTATTGAACTTCTTACAAGATGCTGGTGCCGACTTCTTACCTTCTACAATTGATAGTTATACAAGACAAAATAGATATAATGAAGTTGAATATGGTATTAAAGAAACTATTCAAAATAAACGTAATATGTTAAATGGTTTCCCAGCTGTTAATCATGGTGTATTAGGTTGCAGAAAAGTTTTAGAAAGCGTTAATGTTCCTTTACAAGCTCGTCACGGAACTCCTGACTCAAGATTACTTGCTGAAATCATTCATGCTGCTGGTTTTACTTCAAATGAAGGTGGAGCTATTTCATATAATATTCCATATGCTAAGAGCGTTTCACTTGAAGATACAATTAAATACTGGCAATATTGCGATAGACTAGTTGGTTTATATGAAGAAAAAGGTATTCATTTAAATCGTGAACCATTTGGACCTTTAACTGGTACATTAGTGCCACCATCAATTTCTCATACAGTAGGTATTATTGAAGCATTACTTGCTGCAGAACAAGGTGTTAAGAACATTACAGTTGGTTATGGTATGGGTGGAAATGTTACTCAAGACGTTGCCGCAATTCGTACATTGCAAAAATTAACTGATGAATATTTAGTTAAATTTGGATATAAAGATGTTGTTGTTACAACAGTATTCCATCAATGGATGGGTGGATTCCCAATGGATGAATCTGAAGCCATGGGCTTAATCGCTATGAGTTCAACAGTTGCTGCATTATCTAAAGCAACTAAGATGATCACTAAGACTCCACACGAATCAATTGGTATTCCTACTAAAGAAGCTAATGCTCAAGGTATTAAAGCTTCTAAGTTAATTACTCAAATGCTTGCTGAACAATCATATCCTGATTGTCCTGCATTAGATCAAGAAATGGAACAAATTGAAAAAGAAGTTAAGTGCTTAATGGATATAGTATTAGAATTAGGCGAAGGTGATATCGCTGTTGGTACTGTTAAAGCATTTGAACAAGGTTTAATCGATATACCATTTGCACCAAGTAGATATAATGCTGGTTTAATTATTCCTGCTCGTGATAAAGATGGTTGTATTCGTGTTTTAGAATTTGGTAAATTAGGATTTAATGAAGAGATTAAAGAATTCCATAAGAATAAGATTAAAGAAAGAGCAGCATTAGAAGGACGCCCTGTTTCTTTCCAATTAGCTATTGATGATATTTATGCAGTAAGTACTGGTCATCTAGTTGGTCATCCTTCATATAAAGATTAGTGGAGAGTAAATTATGAAAATTAAAAATGTTATTTTATCAAAATCATATACAGGTTTCTATTTTGACGACCAAAAAGCAATTAAACTAGGAGCAACTAATGATGGTTTCTTCTACAAAGGTGCCCCTGCAACTGAAGGCTTTTCAAAAGTTAGACAAACTGGTGAGGCTATTTCAATTCAAATCATTTTAGAAGATGGAACAATTGGTTATGGTGATTGTGCAGCAGTTCAATACAGTGGGGCTGGTGGTAGAGATCCTCTATTCTTAGCTAATGATTTCATTCCATTTATTAATGAAAAAATCGTTCCAATGTTAATTGGTGAAGAAGTAGATAGTTTTAGAAAACTTGCTGAAAAATATGATAGTTTAGTAATCGATGGTAAAAAGTTACATACAGCAATTCGCTATGGTTTAACTCAAGCTTTATTAAACGCTGTTGCTAATAGCAAGAAAGTTACTATGGCTGAAGTTATTCGTGAAGAATATGAAACATTACAAACTGAATTCAAACCTGTTGCAATTTTTGCTCAATCTGGTGATGATCGTTATATTAATGTTGATAAAATGATTATTAAAGAAACTGATGTTTTACCACATGCTTTAATTAACCATGTTGAAACTAAACTTGGTAAAAATGGTGAATTATTATTTGAATATGTTGGATGGTTAAGAGATAGAATCTTATCACAAAGAGTTGATGAATCTTATAACCCAGTTATGCATATTGACGTATATGGTACAATTGGTTTAGCATTTAATAATGATGATGATAAGATGGTTGATTACTTATTAACATTAGAAGAACAAGCAAAACCATTTGAAATCCGTATTGAAGGTCCAGTTGATACAGGTGATCGTGAAGGTACAATGTGTCATTTAAGAGATATCACAGCTAAGTTAAAAGCTAAGGGTAGTAAACTTGAAATCGTTGCTGATGAATGGTGTAATACTTTAGAAGATATTATTTATTTCGCTGATAATGGTGCTGGTCATATGTTACAAATCAAGACACCTGACTTAGGTGGTGTTAATAATGTTGCGGAAGCAATTATCTATTGTAATAAAAAAGGTGTTGGTAGCTACTGTGGTGGTACTTGTAATGAAACTAATATTTCTGCACAAACAACAACAAATATCGCAATTGCTTGTGGAGCAACTCAATGCTTAGCTAAACCTGGTATGGGTGTAGATGAAGGTTATATGATCGTTAAAAATGAAATGAACAGAGTATTAGCACTTTGCGCATTAAAAAAATAATTTAACATTAAGATAGGTTTAAAACCTATCTTTTTATTATGAAAATTATATACTTTATTTTTTAAATATTATATGATATAATGAAGTAGTGAGGTGAAAAAGATGAAAAAAATTTATTTGTTTTTATTAGCCTTTGTATGTTTATTTGCTGTTGCTTGTGGCGAATGTAAACATGAATACAAAGATGGTGTTTGTAGAGAATGTGGCAAAGCTCATGATTGCGTATATGTTGAAGGCAAATGTGAATGCGGCAAACTAGAAGAAAAAGAAGAACACGTTCATAACTTTGTTGATGGAAAATGTGAATGTGGT
>CAZHQU010000054.1:0-5279 GCA_964534245.1 uncultured Coprobacillus sp. | reverse complement strand
GAAGAAGAACCAAAACATGAACATGTATTTGTTGATGGAAAATGTGAATGTGGTGAAGAAGAACCAAAACATGAACATGTATTTGTTGATGGAAAATGTGAATGTGGTGTAGAACTTGCTAAATATACAGTTACTTTCAAAGCTGAAGATGGTTCAGTAATTTCATCTGTAGAAGTTTATGAAGGTAATGATGTTTCTCAACCTTCTAATCCATCTGGTGAAGGTGAATTCTTAGGTTGGTTCGTTGGTGAAACAAAATATGATTTTAGCAAACCAGTTAGCGGAAATTTAGAAATTGTTGCTAAATTCTTTGCAATTAAAGAATATACAGTTAACTTTATAGTTGATGGTGAAGTTGTTTATACTGAAACAGTTGAAGAAGGTAGTGACGCTACTTGTCCATCTGATCCTTATAAAGACGGATTTGAATTCTCTCATTGGGAAGGTGTATATACAAACGTAACTGCTGACGTTGATGTTGTAGCTGTATTTAATGCAATTAAATTTACAGTTTTATTCATCGTTGATAATGAAGTTGTTTATGATACTGAAGTAGAATGGGGCGCAGATTGCATTGCTCCTGCTGATCCTGAAAAAGAAGGATACAAATTTGTTGGTTGGGATACAGAATTAACTGCTGTAAAAGAAGATTTAGAAGTTACAGCAAAATTCGAAGTTGTTGAATATAAGATTAGATATTTTAATGGCTCAGAAGAAATTACTTCATTAGAACCTAAAACTTATACAATTAACGATGCAGTTAAATTACCATCATATCAAAATGGTGCTAACGTATTTATGGGTTGGTATGGTAATAGTGATTTAACTGGAGAACCTATTGCTGAAATTGAAGCTGGATCAACAGGTCTTAAGATGTTCTATGCATTTAATGCTGAAGCTGATTTAAATGGAGGCGTTGCAAGCTGGACTACTGATGTTCCTGAAGGATTTGTTGCAGGTGGTGGAATTGATTCTATTTCTAATCTTCCTGAAATGTTTGAAGCTGATTTCTTTAAATATTTAAGTGATAAAAATTTATTAACAAGTTCTAAGATTGATTCTACTTGTCAAGCTGATACTTGGGCTAAGTTTTCTGGATTAAATCCAATTCATAACGGAGATCCTAAACGAATTTGGAATGATACATCAACAAATGTTGGTGGATCAGCTAATGGTTATGTTTCTGTATATCTATTTGGAACAATCACATTAAATGCTGACTTTACAGTTAAAGATGTTCAAGGTGGTTTCTTAGGAACTGAACCATATAAGACTAAATATTGGGGATTACTACATACTTTAGTATTGTTACAAAAATATAAGACTGATAATGGAAATTATACTGCAATAGATCTAAATACTGATAAGACTAGAGCACTTACTGGATTTATCCTAGATGGATATTTCTACGGTACTCAAGGTGCATCTGATGGATATTTTGCAGAATTAAGAAATACTATTCCTGGTATGAATTACATTTATAAATTAAATGGTACTTCAATAGTTAAAGAAGCATATGCTTCAACAGGTTTACCAACTCCAGTTAAAGATGGTTATGTATTTGATGGTTGGTATTTAGATGCTGAATGTACTCAAGCAATTGGTAGTGTTAAACATGATAGTACATGTAAAGTTTATGCTAAGTGGACTGAATTAAAATAATTAGGTAATACTATAGAGCTGTTGCTATGCAATGGCTCTTTTTTGTAATTAAATATACGTATAATAAACAGATGTTTAAGTATGTTGTATTTTTACTCGAAATGTAGTATAATGTAGTAGTAAATAAGTGAGGTGTAATATGAAAAAGCTTTTCCAATTATTTTTATTATTATTAATGTTTATTGTTCCAGTCTATGTGTTTGGCGCAGAATCCACTAAGTTCTATACTATAACATGTAATCCTGGTGAAGAAACTACAACAGAAATGAGAATAAACTGGCATACAGACGTCGAAGTGACAAATAGTTATGTCTTATATACAACCAAAGATGATAAAAATTGGGAAAATGCTATTAAAGCAGAAACTGATTGTAAACAAAATGATGCATTTACGCAACTAAATGCTATTGGTAGTGTATTTAATCAAAATGGTGCTGTGTTATCTGATTTAACACCTGATACTGATTATATGTATAAAATAACTGACGGAACTGAAGAAAGTGACGTTAGATATTTTAAAACATCTGGTGCTAATTCATTTAGCTTTATTTGGACAAGCGACTTTCATGCATATTATGATGATGCTAGAAGATTAAATAATGCTACAGCAAATATCGAAGAAGCTATTAAAATGAATAACGGTGTTGATTTTATTTTATCGACTGGCGATACTGTTGCTCATGGTGGAACATATAAATGGTGGAAACAAGTTTCTGAAGCTAGTTGGATGAAAAACTACATGTATATTGATACACTAGGAAATCATGACTGGATGACTTCATCAGGTACATATGTTTCAAATGGCGCATCTAACATTTTCTTTGGAGCAACACATAATAATCCAAAAAATGGTTATGAAGGACAAGAAAACATTTGTTATTACTTCTATTATGGTGATGTATTATTTATTGTATTAAATACTGAAGAATACTCACAAGCTCAATATGATTGGGCTGAAAGTGTATTAAAAGAAGCTAATGCACAATACATTTTTATGGTTCAACATTATGAAATGTTTACTCCGACAGGTGGTAAAAAATCATCTGGATATAATAGATGGCATGAATTATGCGATAAATATGGTGTTGATATTTTCTTTAGTGGGAATTCACACTCATATATTAGATCTAATCCAATTTATCAAGACAAAGTAAGTACTGATAAAAGTAAAGGTACTGTTTATATGGTTGCTCCTTCATCAGATGGCGATCGTGGCGTAAGTTTTAATGGTATTACTAATAATACTGAATTAATTGCTAAAGGATGGGCAGGTGGAACTTATCAAGTAGCATGTTCACTTGTGACTGTTTCTTCAAGTGGTATTACAACTAAATTAATAAATAAAGGTGGAGAAGTATTAGATGTTGGTGTTATTTCAGCAAAAAGAGCTCCAACATCTAGAACTACAAAAGATCTATCTAATGTTAATAAAGAAGAAATTGAATCTAGTATTGATTTAACAACTAACTCTAAAGATATGTTTGCTCCAAGAGTTAAATATCATGAAGAAACTCCAAACGCAGTCAGAAAAATGACTATTAAAGATACTGTTAATAATAAAGTTTTATTTGAAGGACAATTAGCTTATAACAGTAGATATTTCAATTTAAAAAATGTTGCTAAAGGATTTTATAATTTAGATATTACTTTAGAATATTATGACAATACAACAAAAGTAATAAATCTTGATTTTGCTAATGCTCCGAGATGGGGAAGCATTTCAACTATAGTTCAAAAAGAAGTAGATGGTTCACTCTCATTTACTTGGAAAGAAACTATTGATAAAGATGTCGTTTCGAAACTTGAACTGTGTGTTAATGATGAAGTTTATCAAGAAGTAGAAATAGGTGCAAAGAAAACTGTTATTGATAATTTACCATCAGGTAAATCTAATATTTCAATAAAAGTATATGATGTAGATAATGTTTTGATCGGAAAAGTATTATTAGCTGAATATGAAAAAATTGTTCCTACATATACTGTTATATTTAAAGATCTTGATGGAAATGTATTATCTGAAAGTGTAATCGAAGAAGGACAAGCAGCAACTGCTCCTATAGCACCTGAAATTGATGGAATGGTATTTTATAAATGGGATAAAGACTTTACTAATGTTACTGGTAATTTAGAAATCTTACCTATTTATGAAAAAGATGTAGAAATGTTTAATGTTACATTCTTAGATAATGATGGAAACGTTGTAAAAACTGAAAGAGTAGAAATTAACACTTCAGCAACTGCTCCTGAACTTCCATTAATTAATGGTTACGAACATATTGGATGGGATGTTGACTTTTCTAATGTTACTTCTGATTTAACTGTAACTCCGATTTATGAAGTTTATAGAACTAGATACACTGTAACTTTTGTTGATGAAAAAGATAACGTATTAAAAGAAGAAGTCATAAAAGAAGGAGATTCAGCTACTGCTCCTACGCCTCCTTTAAAAGAAGGATATGCATTTGTTAAATGGGATACAGATTTTACAAACGTAAATAAAGATTTAACTGTAAAAACTATCTATAATCCTGTTGTTACTCGTTATATAGTAATATTTAAAGGATTTGATGGAGAAGTATTAAAAACTGAATCAGTAGAAATCAATAAATCAGCAACTGCTCCAGATGTTCCAGAAGTTGAAGGATATAAGTTTGTTAAATGGGATGTTAAATTTGACAATGTGACTGAAGATTTAATTGTTCAAGCAATCTATGAAAAACCAGGTTGTGGAAATAGTGCATCAATATTATTTACAAGCTTAATGCTATTAGGGTTATGTTTTATTAGAAGAAAAAGATATTAATCCTTAAAATTAAAACAAAAAGAAGCATACAATTGTATGCTTCTTATTTATTTATAAAATCAAAAAATTTATCAAAGATAATTTTACTTTCTTTAGTACCAACCATTAGTTCAGGATGCCACTGAACACCTATAATTGGAAGTTCTTTATGAATAATAGCTTCGCATGTTCCATCTTTATGCTTTGCAACAATTTCCATATTAGGAGCTAAGTTTTTAACCGCTTGATGGTGATAACTATTTGTTAAAATATTTTCATCAAAATCTAAATATGGATTTTTTGTAGTTACTACTTCATGATTGCCTTTGATTCCTCTATGATTATCCATATGTTGGATTAAACTACCACCTAAAAACACATTGATTGATTGATGACCTCTACATATGCCAAGAAGAGGTTTTTTAGTTTTAACAGCATATTCAACAACTTGTTTATCTAATATATCTAAACGAGAATCGATACCTTTTGAATCTATGTTTTCTTCATTGTAGAATTTTGGATCTACATCTGTACCACCAGTAATAAGAAAACCATCACATAAATCTAATACTTCTTCAACATTAGGGTTATTTAAAGTTAACATAATAATATTACAATCATATTTTAATAAATAATTAACATATGATGAATTAACGAATTGTTTCTCAGTGGTTTCTTCAACTAATAATCTTGGTGTAACACCTATTAATTTTTTCATAATACCCTCCATAATTTACTTATATATTCTACCACAAGATTATAAAAATATCTATATTTTGATGTAATTTATTTGATTTTATGTTATAATAATTTAGGTGATATTTATGAAAAATAA
>CAZHQU010000053.1:0-8904 GCA_964534245.1 uncultured Coprobacillus sp. | reverse complement strand
ATTACTATGCCTATGTGTGTGATTAATCATGAACTTATATTGTTTATAGTTTTTTTAAATGAATGTTAATTGGTACTACTAAAATATTTAATTTTATATTGCTTTGATTAAAATCGTATGATATAATTAAAATGGTTTTTTCTATTCATTTGAAAAACAAAGGGAGAAATTATGTCTGAAAATGTTAAAACAAATAAAATAAAGAATATAATTATTGATGTTATAATGTATGTGTTTCTTGCTCTTTGCGCTTTTTTTGTAGCGTTATTGGTTTTTGGTCAAAAAGATATTGATGGTACAACTCAAGTGTTTGGTCATCAATTAAGAGTAGTAACTTCTGACTCTATGGATGCATGTGAAGCAACTGATGTTTCAATGTATGAAATTAAAAGTATACCAATTAAGTCAATGGTATTTGTTGAACTAGTACCAGAAGATGAAGAAGAAGCTAATGCTTGGTATAATAATATAAAAGAAGGCGATGTATTAACTTTTAGATATGTGTATACAACACAAGTGACTATTACCCATAGAGTTGAAAAAAAGATTGAAAATCTAGATGGGACTTTCACTTTTCATTTAGTAGGAGATAATAAAGAGTCTGATGAAGAGTTGTTAACTCAAGTAATTACTACTGGTGATCCAACTAGTACAAATTATATTATTGGTAAAGTTGTTGGTCAGTCTAAGCTTTTGGGTAATATTGTTACTACTTTAAGAAATCCTATTGGAATGGTATTAATAATTATATTACCTAGTTTAGCGATAATAATTTATGAAATTTTAAGAATTGTTTCAGTTATTTCTTCTGAAAAGAAAAAACAGATCAAAGAAGAATATGATAAGAAAGAAAATGAAATTGAATTATTAAAGCAAAGACTTGCTGAACTTGAAAAGAAACAAAATAATAATTCTAATAATGATTCTGCCTCAAATAATTCACTTGATAATAATTCATATAATGAAGATGAAAATAAACAAGCACAAAATGATTCAGAATTAGTTCAAAGTGATTTTAAAGACGAAGATGCAAATAAAGAATTAAATAATAGTGAAGATGACCAAACACAAAATGATTCTGAGAACCTTATACAAAGTGATTTAAAAGACAAAGATGTGAATAAAGAATTAAATAATAGTGGAGAAAGTCATGAAGATGAAAAGAATACTAAATCAACTAGTATAAAAACAAGTGAAAAGAAATCTTCACCAAATTCAACAAATAAAAAAGAATTGCTTCAATGGAAAAAAGAAATTGAAAAAAGAGAACAATCTGGATTAACAGTTGATGAATGGTGTAAGGCTAAAAATATATCTAAAGCAACTTATTACAAAAGACTTAAAAAAGTAAAAGAGGAGTTTGAAGATTAATATGGGTTCAAATACGATTATTATTATATTATATATTGCTTCACTTATCGCTATTATTTCATTAGGTTTCGTTGTATATGATATTATTTATTCATTCAAAAAGAAAAATAAAAAGATTAATAAATTTTAATGAGGAGTTGTGAAAACAATTCCTTTTTTATTCTCTTTTTCTAAATTAGTATGTAAATAAAAAGTATGATCATAAAAGATAAAATAGTAAAAGGTCTTAATTTGTCAGTAGGAAAAAATAATTTATAATATCACAAAAAAAATACTTGACTTATATTCGTGGGGGGGGTATAATATAATAGTGTAATTCTACATTTTTAAAGAAAACTAGTATAAACTTAAAATATGCAAATTAATTTATGTATTATTTATAGTTTTCTTTAAAATTTTAAAAAAGTTTTACTTTTAAAATTGGAAAAATTATTAAATTTAAAGAAAGGATTTTGTATGAAAAAGAGAATTATTTTAAGTGCTGTTTTAACAATGCTTTTATGCTTCTGTCTAATTGGTGGTGCAACATTTGCATTATTTACAAGTAGTTCTGAAGTAAATATTGCTGTAACAAGTGGAAAAGTTAAAGTTGATGCACAAATTGACGGATTAGTGCTTTATTCAATGGATGAACTTCAAGAAGGAAAATTTGAAAATGGTGGAACTGCTGTTTATGAAAATGGCACTCTAACATTAAGAAATGTTGCTCCTGGTGATAAAGTTGAATTTGATATTATTGTTACAAATACAAGTAATATTGATATTCAATATATAGTAAAATGGAAAGTTACTGGGGAATTAGCTCCTGTTTTAGAATCATATATTATTGAAGGAGTAGAACAAAAAAATTTAGAAAATGTTAGCTGGACTGAATGGAAAGCTCCAACAGATGAACAAACTAAAACTAAAGCAATTAAAGTTGCTGTGGAATTACCAATTCAAGCTAATAATGATTATCAAGAAAAATCTGCTAATATTCAATTCCTATTTGAAGCTGTACAAGCAAATGGTGTTGCTTATTTACCAGTTGAATGGGATGGAACTACTGATACTGATTGGTATAATGACACAGATACTGAATTTACATTAAATAATCCTGCTCAAGTAGCTGGTTTATCTGATTTAGTAGATGCTGGCAACACATTCGATGGTAAAACAATTAAGTTAGAATCAAATTTAGATTTCTATTGTGAAGATGAAGAAGGCAAAGTTATATGCTTTGATCCAATTGGTTCATATAAAAATGATACAGCATTCAAAGGAACTTTTGATGGACAAGGATATACTGTTTCTAATATATCTCAAAACACATGGGCACTAGATAATGGTTATTATTATGGGGATTTAGGATTAGGTTTCTTTGGATTAGTAGAAGATGCTACAATTAAAAACTTAAAAGTTGATAAAGCAGAAGTTTCTGGTGAAAGTGCTATTTGTGCTGCTGTTGCCGCAACTGCTTTTGGTGATTGTACATTTGAAAACATTACAGTTTCTAATTCTAACGTAGCTGACTACCAATATTATGCAGGTGCAATTGTTGGTTGGGCTTCAGGTAAACATCAATACATTAATTGTAATGTTGATGCGTCAACTAACATTGCTGCACAATGGGGTGACTTTGATAACTCTATTGGTGGTGTAATTGGTGGTGCAGGTGGTTCTGCAGAAATCTTATTAAAAGATTGTACTGTTGCATGTAGAATTGATGCTTATAATGATGTAACATCAACTTATCGTTGGTATGCATATCGTAGAGCTGGTATGTTAATTGGTAATACTGGTAAAACAAAAGTTGAAGGTGAAACTACATATGCTGATGCTCCACAATTAACATGTGAAAATGTAACTGTTATTTATGGTGAATGGGCTAACTATACATACTGTGAGTTTGCTGGAACAAGCTGGCCATATGTAAGAGTACAAGCTGGTGTTAGTAACTCTGCATATTCAAATCCAAGATATGGACATCCAAATGATGCAAATGGTAACGAAGTTGTAGATGATAATCATGTTCATAATGATGGCGAAGATCATCAAATATTATGCGTGTTTGACCAATTATATGGTGGTGGACAAGGTGTATATGGTACATCTACACATGCTGGTGTTACTATAGTTTATAATAATAAATAGTTTATAACAAAAGTTAATATTGATATATAAAATTAATTTATTGAAAGGAATTTGTATGAAAAAGAGAATTATTTTAAGTTCTGTCTTAGTTATGATTTTATGCTTCTGTCTAATTGGTGGTGCAACATTTGCATTATTCACTAGTCAATCAGAAGTTAATATTGCTGTAACAAGAGGTAAGGTTAAAGTAGAAGCAAAAGTTGATAATCTTAAGGTTTATTCAATGGATGTTGAACAAACTCTAGAAGTAGAATCTAAAAAAGTATTTGAAAATGGTGGTACTGCTCAATATGTTGATGGAGTTCTTACATTAGATAGAATTACTCCTGGAGATAAAGTTTTATTTGATATTATTGTTAGTAATGATAGTAATATTGATATTCAATATAAAGTAAAATGGTATAAATCTGGTGAATTAATGTCTAGTTTAAAAGCATACATTATAAATGAGAATAATGAAGAAGCTAATTTAGACAATGTTGCCTGGACTGAATGGAAAGCTGATGCTTCTGAGAAAAAAATGACAATTAAAGTTGGTGTAGAATTACCTATTACTGCTGGTAATGAATATCAAGATAAACCTGCTCAAATTAGATTTGTAGTTGAAGCTATTCAAGGAAATGCTGCTGATAAGGGATTCGTATTAGGTGAAGAAGACTTATTAGAAGCACTTGCTAATGGTCAACAATATATTATCTTAGGTGATAATATTGAATTAAATGGAACTATTGATATTAATTATGCAACTACAATTAGTGGTAATGGATTTACTATTTCAAGAACTGATGGATTTACAGGCACAATGATTAATGTAAAGACACCTACTGTTTCAACTTTAGCTGAAGGTGCTGCTAATTTAACATTAGAAAATGTTACTTTGGATGGTGGGGCTGTATGGACAGGAGAAGTTAACCAAACATTAGGTCGTGGTACAGTAAACAGTGGTGTTGTTGCTACTGGAAATTTAGTTGCGGCTGAAAAAAATACTTCAATTGTTTTAGGAGAAGGGGCTGTATTACAAAATAATGATGGCACTCATGCTGTAAACTTAGGAACTCGTATTGGTGCAACTTTAACTCTTAATGGTGGAGAAATCATTAATAACGCTTCTGGATCTGGTGCTATTTGGGGTGGTGGAAACATTACTTTAAATAGTGGTAAGATTAGCAATAACAATTCTACAAGTTTTGCTGGTGCTATCCGTATGGTAAGTAATTGTAACTTAACTATCAATGGTGGTGAAATGAATAATAACTATGCTGCTGGTAATGGTGGTGCAATTTGTGGATATGGATCAAGTACATATAATTTTACTGGTGGATCTATGTCTAATAACGTATCTGCTGGAACTGGTGGAGCTATTTATATGGGTGAGTATTCAATTACTAATATGTCAGGTGATTTCAAATTAGAAAATAATAAAGCAGAAAATTCAGGTGCTATTCGTTTCACAAATTATAACACATTTAATATGACAGGTGGTACTGTTTCTGGTAATACTTCTAATGATGGCTATGCATTCAATACATGGAATGTTAGCATTAAACTTTCTGGTGGTGAACTTGCTGATAAATTTAGTATTGTTGGTGGTTTAGGAGCAACATTTGGTAAAGCTGATATTACTGGTCAAATTTACTTTGATTTATCAACTAATCACAACACTGCATATTTAGAAAGTGAATTCAATGGATTTTCATTTGTAGTTAACGAAAATGATGAACATTTCTCTGTATTCAACTTTAAACCTGCCGAAGGTTATACATATGTTATTGGTGATGAAGAAAAATTAGTATGTATGAATGAAGGTTATAAAACTTATTGGGATGAAGCAACATCAACATTCCGTTTAAAAGTATCTGAATAAAAATATAATAATATTTTATAATAATTAATTTAGAAAGGATTATAACAATGACAAATAAGAAAAGAATTTTAATTACATCATTTTCTGTAATTATTTTATGTTTATGTATTTTAGTAGGAGTTTCTTATTCATTATTTACTGATAGTGAACAAGTTACTAACCATTTAAAATCTGGTGATTTAGATATTACTTTAGAAAGAATTGGTTTAGAATATGTAACTTTAAATGAACAAGGTTATTTAGAAATTAAAGATAATACTGAAGTTATTGATTTTACTAATACAACTGAAGAAAACATCTTTGGTTTAGATCAAGAAGAATTAATGGCTCCAGGAAGCTATTATGAAGCGACTTTAAAATTAAATAACAAAGGAACTGTTGCATTTGATTATACTATTGAAATCGTATTAAATGATGCTGCAAATGACTTTGCTAATCAATTAAAAGTTTATGTTGATGGTGATACAGAAGGTAAAGTTTTAGGTGAAATCAAAGAAGACAATAAATATGTTATTGCTAGTACTGCAGCTGTTGAAGCTAGTAGTGCAAAAGAATTCACTGTAAAAGTATTATTTGAAAATCATACTGATAACAATAAAGCTCAAGATAGTTCAATTTCATTTGACTTAGTCATTTCAGCAACTCAAAGCACTGTTGTTAAAGATAATAGATAATTTTAAATAATATGAACCCACCCTAATAATAGGGTGGGTTCAACCCGAATTTATATTAATTATTTAATTAGATAAGGAGGAAAAATGCTAAATAATAAATTTACAACTGGTATACTAATTACTGTTATGACAACTGCAATTATTGGGCTTATATTAGTATTAATCTTTATCTTTGGAAATAATTATCCTATTATTGCTACTGATGTATCTATTATTGAGATAAATTTAAATGATAGAACAGAACAAGTAATTGAATTCAAAGATCTAGAATTTGTACCTGGATCAGTTAATGATTATACTATTAAAGTCGAAACAAATAAATCTAGTGAATATATTTTATCATTTGATTTTGCTGAAGTTACAGATTCTAAATTAAAAGATTATGTTCACATGAAAATAGTTGAAGAAGATGATACTGTAGTTTATGATAAGTTATTATCTGACTTAATTGATGGTGGAGGAGAGAATTATTTATTCTATTTGGATGAAGAAACTCCAAAATATTTTGAAGTTATTTATTACATGGATGAATCTGTTGGTAATGAAGCTAAAGGTTTAGATATGACTTTTGTCTTAAATGTGACTTCGAATATTAAAGAATAAAAACATAACTTATAAAATTAATGGTAACAAGTATATGAAAAAGATTTTAGATATTTTTACTACTATCTTAACAGTAATTATTGTATTATCTGCTTTAATGTTTGTAGTATTAACATTAACATCAAATAAAGATTCTGATGGAACATCGGAAATATTTAATAAACAATTTAGAGTGATTACAACTAATTCAATGGAAAAATGTGATGAAACGGATGTGTCTAATTATGATATTAGAAGTATCTCTGTAAATGATATGGTTTTTATTGACTTAGTTCCGGATAATGAAGAAGAAGCCCTTCAATGGTATGAAGATTTAAAAATAGGGGATGTGTTAACATTTAAATATGTATACACTGAACAAATAGTTATTACACATAGATTAATAGATAAAGAATATTTTGAAGAAACAAATTCTTACAAACTTTATTTAATGGGTGATAATAAAAATGCTGAGATAAACCTTTTAACTCAAGTAATTGATACTTCTGATAAGGATTGTATGAATTATGTTATAGGTAAAGTTGTAGGTACAAGTACTCTTTTAGGTAACATTGTAAATTTATTTAAGAATCCTAAAAAGTTAATTCCTATTGTAATAATTATTATTGCGATATTTATAATTATTGAAGCTTTAAAGAAAATTTTTAAGGCTAATAAAATCGTAATTGAAACTAACGTATCAACTCGTGAAAAAGAACTTGATAAGGAAATAATTGAATTAAAAGAGAGAATTAATCAACTTTCGGATGATAATTCATCTGCTGAAAATTAAATTATAGGTGATAAAATGAAAAAAAGAATTATATTAAGTGCTATTTTAACTATGTTATTATGCTTTTGCTTAATTGGTGGAGCTACATTTGCACTATTTACTAGTGAATCAGAGGTTAATATTGCTGTAACTAGTGGTAAAGTTAAAGTAGAAGCAAAAATTGAAAATAAAGTTTTATATTCAATGGATGTAAAACAAAATGATAAATTTGAAAATGGTGGAACAGCTGCATTTAATGAAAATTACAGTTCTCTAACATTAACTAACATTACTCCTGGAGATAAAATTACTTTTGATGTTGTTGTGACTAATTCAAGTAATATTACTATCCAATATCGTGTAAACTGGTATGTAGATGGTGTTCTTTCAGAAGCTTTAGTTGCGACAGCTGATGGAGAAGAATTAATTGATGGACAATCAAAATGGCGTAAATGGGATATTCCTGCATCTGGCAAAGATATAAAGGTTATTCCAGTAGCAATCGAATTACCAGTTGAAGTGGGAAATTATTATCAAGAAAAGTCTGCTGAAATTATGTTTACAGTAGAAGCTGTTCAAGCAAATGCATCTGATTTATATGATTTATATAATTGTGACGTGATTGCTACTCCAGAAACACTTACTGAGGTTTTAGCAAATGCTACTGAAGGTATGGTTATTGGATTAGATGAAGGTGTCTATGATGAAATCGTAGTACCAAAGAATAATATTACATTATTCTCTAACCAAACTGCTGAAGTTGGTTTCTTAAACTTAGATGGTCATGACAATGTAACTGCAATCGGATTAGTATTTAATGCTGTTAAAGCTAAACCAACATATAAAACTAGTAGCGGTAAAAGCACAGCTACTGGTTATGTAGCTAATGTTACTGGTGATACAAGTAGAAACTATGGTGCAGATAATTTTGTTATTAAGAATTGTATTTTCCAAGGCACATATACTGGTACTGAATATTTTGCTCCAATTCATTTTGCTGAAGGTGGAGCTCAATCTAGAGCTACAAATATGACTGTGGAAGGAAATCAATTTAATGTAACTTCAGCATTTGCAATGCTTGGTTTACATTATATGGGAGTAAATGGAGAAGTAATTATTGAAAATAATTCGTTCAATGGCAAATGTAGTTATATTATTAGTGGTACAGGTAATTCATCTGATATGACTATTAAGAATAATGATCTTAAAGGTTGGACATCTGCATTATCTTTCTCATCTGATGCAAACAAATGCGAATGGAATTTTGTTAACAATAAGATTTCTGCAATAGGTGATTTTGTTGTTTATAGTAAACCAGAAAATGTAACAGTATCATTTGATAATAATGAAGTTCCAAATGGTAAAATTGAAAGTTATAAAGATGGAAATTATTTAATTTATACAGTTAAACTAAATGATGGTGTTGTTGTTGTTGAAGATGCTTCAGCATTAACTAGTTTAATCAATACAAGTGATATCATCGTTTTAGCTAACGATATTGATTTAGG
>CAZHQU010000052.1:0-9028 GCA_964534245.1 uncultured Coprobacillus sp. | reverse complement strand
ATAGATAAATTAATAAAAACAGTAACAGAAGCATTTAGCTTAACAGAATCTAATATTATAGAATTAAATATAGATTTATTTGATAGTGAATTAAATAACTATATGTTAAAAACAATCCTAGAAAGTCCAATAGCGTTAATAAACATAAAGAACTTTCACAATGCACCTTTTATCTTAGAAAAAAGAATAATTGGAATGTTAGAACAAGGAAAAACGTATGATACAAATAAAAAACTAATCTACTTGTCAAATTGTATATTTATATTCGAAGGAAAGAAAATAAGTAATATAGGTTATGATAAAACAAGCAAGATAAATGCAAAATCATATATAGATGAATTAATCATAGATGATGTGATGTAAAATTATGAACAATTATTTAAAAAATAGTAATTAACAAAACCTTTGAAATATGTTATAATGAGTTATAACTATGAAATGTGAGCTGAGGTGTACTTATGAAAACAAATAATAAGACAACTTATAATATTAATAGCGATGAACATTTGAAAAATATTTTCGATGGTAATCGATATTTAGAACTAGGCATTATTGATGTTGAAATCATAAGTAGGCTTCTAGCAAATGAAGTAATCAACATTAATAAAGTTACATTCTTCCCTATTCAAAATAAAGGATTAGGTCATTCTACGCATAAAGATTCTTCAATAAAGAATAACTTACCTTTTATGTTTTATAGAATGCTTGCTGAGGGGAATCCGGATATTCGTTTAGTTATCACATATGGATTATATTATTATAGACAAATTGATAAAAAAGACAAATTTGCTCCAATAATTTTTATCCCTATTAGAATGTACTACGAAAATGGAAAAACATATATTCAAAAAATTTCAAAACCTTTTGAAAATCCAGAATTATATACATTAATACCAACTTTATCAAAACAAACATTTACTCAAAATGAATCATTAACAGATATTTACTCTTTAGATTCAGTATTGAAAAATCTTGAAAAGATAAAACAAGGCTCAGTAAGAATAGAAAACTATTTAACATATGTCGTTAAGAAACGTGAAGAGATAATTATTAATAAAAAGTTCTTTGATAGTAAAAATTATGAAGATGTTACACTAAAGAAGGGTAACTATTATTATTCAAGAATGCTTACGAAGAATCAAAAAGAAATAGTTGATAAAGCTATAAAAGGTGAAAATATATCTTTCTCAGGTTACTCTGGGACAGGGAAAACAACAGTTCTAAAAAATATAATTATTAATGGATTAGCCAAGAAAAAGAAAATGTTATATATATCTGATTCATTAGAATCAATTAATGATGTAGCAAAATTCTTAAAAGAAAATGGTTTATATGATTATTGTTTAAACATGTGTCGTATAAATGATAAAAGCTACGATAACAAAGTTGAACATAGTGGATTAGTTGATGAAAAGTTAAAGAATGTAAAACAAATAGTAGAAGAAGAAACTACAACCCTACAAGAATTTGAAAAGATTCTAAATAGCACAGTTTCTAACTTTAAATTTGTTGATTTATTAAAAAGATTTTTCTTAATTAATTCATTTGAAGACGTTAAGAATTTTAAATTAGAAAAACCTGATGATTTTGAATTCATATATAAGAGTGAATATCAAAAAATTAGTAATGCTTTAAAACTTATTGATGAAAACTTACAAAAAATGCAAACATTTAAAAATAGTGTTTGGAGTCAAATTCCACATTTAAATGATATTAAACATAGTGATGAAGTAATTGATTTAATATTTAATTTATATGATGAATTCAAATTACTACGAGAAAAAGAAATTGAATTAGAAAACTATGGAGTTAAGAGCATTACTAGTTTTACGATGATGCGTAGATGTATGGTTACAATTGAAGAAATGTTCAAACAATCATACCCAAGTAAATGGAAAAAAGATATTAATCAATTCAATAAATCTAAAGATACTTATAGTAATTTAAAAGAAGACTTTGTGAAATATGAAGATATGAGTCAATATATGAGTAAAACATATAACAATTTAGATTCTATAATCATTGAAGATGAAATTAAGAAACTATATGGTAGTTTTTATACTGAAAAAGACAATCCTACTATTGATGATATTATTGCAAATAGATTGCAAGTACAAAATATTAATGTCACAACAATTTTAGAATCTAAAACTTTTAAAGATGTTAATGATAAGATAAAAGGAATTTTAGAATTTGATATTGTTACATCTGATGAAGCTATTGAAGATTTTAATGAAATGATTCGAATTTTCTTTAATTATCCGATTTATGGAAAACTTATGTCATTAATAATTAATGACAAGGACGAAACTGCGATTCAAAGATTAGATCATATTTATAAATCTATTGTTTCATTAAATAAAGATATTGATGATTTAATTAATCTAAATCCAAAGAAAAATGCAAAATTAATCAAAATAGGAAACGAAAAAAATCCAATCGTTCAAAGACATAGCCAAATTAAAAAGAAAATAACTAAACTTGAAAAAGAATATAAAGAGATATCTAATTCAAATTATTTAAATCATGAAAAAGTTTTAGAAGCAATTGAAGTTTTAAAAATTTATTATAAGAAAATCAAATATAAAGATTATGGCAAAAATATTACTGATTATGTTTTATCGTTTGGAATTGGAAATAGAAAATTAAATAATGAATTATTAGCTGAATACGATAATGCTTATAATAAAGTCGTTTCTAATTTCGGATTGTTAAAGAATTATGGTGTATCATGCAATGATTTATCTTTCAGAGATAAATTAGAATTATTAAATAATTATAATCAATATATAATTGAACTATTTAAATCTAATGATAATGTTAGTAGTGTAATACTAGATAATAATTCAATTATATCAATTAACACGTATTATGGTATTAAAGAAGATGAACAAAAATACAATGATATGATAAATTATCTCCGTAATAATAAAGAATACAAACACTTATATGAACAGTTTTATAATGGTGAACAAACTGATTATAATTTAATCAACAGATTAGTCTTAATTTTTAATGCATATGTTAATTTATTTAATTCAGCTGAACTTGCTTTAAGTTCATTAAAGAAAGCAGATAAGATAACTGAATTAGCGAGTGAAATTGTAGATTTAAATAATAGAATAGGTGATAATTTAAGATTATACACTTCGATCTTCAAGGATAGCGTAAGTAGATATTATTTCAGTAATTTGGAAGAAAACATTTCTCATCTTAGAGTTTTAACTGAAAATAAAGAAGAACTTACTTATTATTTAAATGTAACATCAGGAATTAAAGTATTAGATAAATACCAATTAAATGGATTTATAAATTACATTGTTAATAATGATGATGTAACATTACTTTCTGAGAAATTTGATTATTTATATTATAAACAAATAATTGATAAAGTATTAAAAGGCAAACAAGCTGTAATTAGAAGTAATAATTATTTGTTTGAACTTGAAGAATTATTAGATAAAGAAGATGAACTATGTAATGCAATAAGCCAAAATACAATTAATTTGTTATTGCAAAATGTTCCGAAACAAAACTTCAATAGAAAGAATAATCAACCATATATTTCAAAGGCTAAAATTACTTTAACTAAGTTTGAGTATGCAATCGAATATTTAAAAGAAAACCAATTTGATATGGTATTAATTGATGATGCTCATATGATCCATAGTGGTGGATATAATGGATTGTTTAAGAATAAACAAGTAATTATCTGTGGAGATCATCAATTTAATAAAGTTGCTAATCGTAATCTTATTTCATTGGTTACAACAAATAAATCTTATGTTTTGAGAAAAAGAGTTGTAATAGGTCCAAGAATGTTGACTTATGGGTTACCTTCAACTACATCTCCATTTAGAATTAATTATTTAGAAAATCGCGGTTGTAGCGCAATGCAAACTAATGTAGTAGGTTATATTTTTGATTTATATACAGTAAACAAACATGTTAAGATAAATTGGTATATTAAAGAAGTTGAAAATCAATTTCAAGCATATGAAGATATTGCTTTATATTTCTATGAAAAAGGAATAGAAACAAAAGAAATTATCAAGTTTATTAATGAAAATATTCATGTTGTTGATATTGCATGTAATAACTATATCCATAGTGATTATGATATTATAGATTTAAATGAATATTATAATGAGGATTCTGAGATTGAAGCAAGAAACTATTTAGAGATATTGAAAATTTCTAAATATGGATTTGTTATTTATGACAAAGATGATTTATTAAATAAAGACAATATTAATTATAGTTTTTATAATATGTTAAAAGAATTATATCAAAGAGAAAATATATTTATATCAACTTACAATGATCAAGTATCTAAGGTTGTGGCGAAGTTACTTGAAGATAGAGGATATAAAGTAGTATATCCATCTAATGGCATAAATTTATCTGTTATTAAGAAAAATAGTGATCAATTAGTATCAATCATTATATTATATAGTAATGGATTTGTTTATGATGTAAAGAACAACTATCGTTTTCTTAAGGAAATATATCAAGATGAAGGTCATAAAATTATATTCCGTACAATGTTAGATTTAATTGATGGACCTGATGAATTTATTGATGGTTTATGCGAGGCAATCGATGATTAAAGGTAGTAAAACTAAAATACAAGAGTATATTAAATTAGTGAAAGCTAATCCAAAAAAATATAGTATGTTATTACAAAGAGTGAATCAGTTAATTGGAGAGGGTATTAATATTAGTTTGCAAGGAAAGAACGGTAATACTCTTCTTCATACAGCTGTATCACTAGAAAGTGAAAGATTACTAACAATGTATTTAAAGTTAGGAGTAAAACCGGATTTAGCTAATGATGCAGGGGATGCCCCAATCCATAAGGCAATTATGAAGGGGAATTTAAAACTTGTTAAACTATTGGTTGAGCATGGGGCTGATATAAATTGTCCACGAGAAATGGAACAAACTCCATTACATTTAGCAGTAATTAATGGGAATATGCAAATTGTTGAATATTTAGTCGATAAAGGTGCTGACTTTATGATTATTGATGAAATTAATAACTTCCCTATAGATTATGCAATTGATGAAAGAGATATTAATATAATTAATTACTTTTTAAAAAGACAAACAGTAGATGAAAAGAGAGCAGAACAAATCAAAGCTATTATGAATGGAGAGGATTAATATGGAAAAGATTAAAGAGTTTTTAGAATTACACTATTTTGGCGAGACTGGTGTTGGACCTGTGTTATTTGTTGTTGATGTATTAGCAGTGTTATTGATTGTTTCATTGTTCTTATATCATATAAGACAAAAAGCTAAAATAGGAAAAATATTATTATATTTATTTGTTCTAGTGGCATTATATTTTGTTTCACTAGTTAGTAAATTAGAAATATTACATAATTTTATTAAGTATATTTCTGGTTGGACATTTGGACTTTATGTTCTATTTTTTACAAATGATTTCAAGTCAATATTTGATGGTAAGAAATCACATGATAGAGGAGATGTATACTATAAATCTCAAAAAGATAAAGAAGAAATTATTAAAATTATTTGCTCAACAATTGATTATCTATCAAGTAGAAAGATAGGAGCAATCATTACGTTCGAAAGAAAAGATAGTTTAGATAGTATTATTCAAAACGCAATATCTGTTAATGCAGATATAACTCAAGAAATCTTAACAACAATCTTTACTCCAGGAACAGCATGTCATGACGGTGGAGTTATTATTAAAAATAATAAAATTGTTTGCGCAGGTGCATATTATCCATTAAGTGACAATTACGATATTCCAACATTTTTAGGAACAAGACATCGTGCCGCAATTGGTATGAGTGAGCGTTATGATGCTATTACTGTAGTTGTTTCTGAAGAATCAGGTAATATATCTATTACTGTTTCTGGTAACATTAGTTTGGAACTATCTACTGAACGAGTTGCTTCATTACTAGATGGATATCTAGGTGCAGAATAGGAGGATAGTATGTGTTTATTTGGTGTTATAGGTAATAGTCTTGATCTATTGATTGGAGTATTTGCTTTAATAGTAATTGTATTATTATTAGTATATTTAGTTGAATCATCAAGATTAGTGAAAATATACAAAGGGATTCCAGCAAAAACAAACAAATCAATATATGGTTATTTAGATAAAAATGGGAATTTACTAAGTTTTAGTGATGAGTTCTATAATAAAATAAATATTTCAAATAAGGTTGCTAATTGGAGCAAAAAGGTAACAACTATCTACTATGAAGGTCAAGAAATTAATTATAAAAAATTCTTAAGTATTATTAAGGAAAGTAAGGAAATAATTAATTTTACTATTGAAGTGGAAAGTAAAAGTTATAATATTGGATTTAAGAAAAGTCCAATTTTTGAAAACCATGAAATATGTGGATATGTTTTATTTGATGAATTATACACAAGTGATCAAGATGCATATTTATTAGATATGATGGGGGAATTACAAACTCCATTAGCATATTACTCTGGCAAAGCTCAAGATATTAACTTTCATCTAAATGATAGCTTGAAAGAACGTCTTGGTGTTAAAGAAGAGAAAATGACATATAACGATTTAAAACGTTTTGTGTTCGAAGAAGATTTGGAAATGTTTTTAGTTTCAACAAAAGAATTAATTAATGATACAAGAGTACAATACAGATTAAAAACAATTAATGGATTAGAATATTTTGAGGAAGTAAAACATTTAAAAAATGAAGACACCACAACAATCATATCATTAATTGAAGTTAAAGAAGAAAAGATTTGGTTTGAAAGCAACGTTTTAATGAATGAAGTAGAAGAACTAATGTCTCATGGGATTGCTTTTGGAGGGATTATTTTATCATATAATTCTTTACTTGAAGAAGCTGATGAAAAGAGAAATCCTTTAGCATTAGATATTATTAAGAAACATTTAAAAACTGTTAAAAAGGAATTATTTGGTGAAGGAGATTTCATCACAAAAGTTAGCGATTTTGAATATATCTTATTATTTAAAGATAAAGATAGATTAGATAGCGTTATTAATTCGGTTTATAATAAACAATCTATTTTATTAGATTTTGAAATCGGATTTGCTGGAGAAATGATCAACCTAAAGAACAAATTAGGAATTGCTTATTCATTAGATGAATATGTTTCTCCAACTGATTTTATCAACGCTTTAAATTCATCATTAGCATTTGCAAATAATGAAGATTATACAAAAGATTATAGTATTCACACTACAGCTGTTAAAGAAGAGGTTATTGAAACTGAAGAAGTTACAGAATACTCATTTGAAAAATGCTTAATTGATTTAGATAATAGTTTCTTAGATGATGGTGAATAAATGAACTATACTGCAATTTTGTTACTTGCTGGAAAGAGCAGTAGATTTAATGCCAGTATTAATAAAGTCTATTTGATTGTAAATGATAAACCTATATTTTACTATTCTTTAAAAATCTTTTTAGAAGATAATAAGTGTGAAAAAATTATTGTTGTTTATAATAAAAATGATCAAGAACTTTTATCTAAATACATTTTAAAATCTGATAAAATAAAATTAGTTGAAGGTGGTAGCGAAAGATTCATAAGTGTACTAAATGGATTACATCATGTATGCACAGAATATGTATTAGTTCATGATGGTGCTCGTCCACTCATTACTATGACAATGGTTAATGATGTTTTAACAGAATTAGAATATACTGATAGCGTTTCAGTAGGTTTACAAGTGACGGATACTTTAAAAAAAATTGAAAACGGAAATATTACAACTATTTCTAGAGATAATATATATTCAGTTCAAACACCTCAAGGTGCAAAAACTAATATATTAATGTATGCTTTAAATCAGGCATTAAAGAATGTTCAAAGTGATGGTATAATTACGGATGACTTGATGGCAATTGAAAAATATACTAATGTTGTACCTAAAATAGTATTAGGAAATAAATATAATATAAAGGTTACAACGCCCGAAGATTTAGAAATTGTAAAAGCATATTTGAACATTTTAGGAGATTAATTATGTATCGCATTGGTCAATCAAAAGATATTCATAGACTTGCTGAGGGGAGAAAACTCGTAATTGGAACAGTTGAAATTCCCTTTGATAAAGGAAGCGTTGCTCATTCTGATGGAGATGCTTTAGTGCATGCAATAGTTGAAGCAATAATAGGAGCTATGGGTAAAGGTGATATTGGTAAATTATATCCTGATACTGATAGCAAATATAAAGATATTTCTTCGAGTTATTTTCTAACAAATGTAAAAAGCTTATTAGAACAAAACAATTACGAAATATGTAACATTGATTCAACAGTTGTTATTGAAAAACCTATGCTTGCAAAATTCATACCAGAGATGAAAAAGAACATATCTAACTACTTACAAATATCAGAAGATAAAATAAATATAAAAGCAACTAGAGGCGAAGGTTTAGGATATGTGGGAGCGTCAGAAGGATACGAAGCATATGCAATTGTTTTATTAAAGAACAAAAATAACTTAAAAAAACTATAATTAAATTAAAATTAGAATATTAAATAAAAGAGCAGGATTAAAAGTCCTGCTCTTAGTATTTAAAATAGCTTTTATAATGGAAAATCTTCACATTTTAAGTATTCTTGAGGTTTGTTTATTTGTGGGTTGGGCATAGATATTTCTTTCATCAAATCATTTAAATATGAATTTGTATATTTATGTAATGAAATATCTTTTAATGTTATGATGCCTTTTAAATAATAGTCTTTATCAGTAATAATAATTCTTTTTAATTGATAATCAGCCATTTTAGATAAAGCGATTGAAATGTCATCATCTTCAAAAACCGTAACAAAATTACGAGTTATAAATAAAGAGATTGCAAGATTCATATCTTTATCGTTAGCTATTACTCTAGTAATAATATCTCTGTCTGTAATCACTCCAGCAATAGTTTTTTTATCATCAAATACAATTGGTATATATCCAATATCATTATCTTTCATTATTTTTGCAACTTTTTTAACTGATGTGCTTAAAGAACACGTTATAATTTTTT
>CAZHQU010000051.1:0-9156 GCA_964534245.1 uncultured Coprobacillus sp. | reverse complement strand
TTAGTAGATTATTTGAATGGCAATAATAACTATCCTCTAAATTATGAATATTTAAGATTTATAATATTAGATAACAAAAATGATATTGATGATTTCTATGCAATCTTTGAAGATGAACTAAAAAATCCAATACATATAAATATAAGATCTAATAACAATGATAAATTATTAATTATATATCATAATAAAGAAAGAATACTATTTGAAGAATATATCGATTCAATCAGTGAAGATTTAGGTAAAAAGATAAAACTATTTGAAGGATTTAGATTAGACACAAAAGATAGTTTTGATTTAGTATATATCATAAATGTAATACTAGAATACCATAAAACAGAATACTCATACTCATCAATTTCAGAACTAGTTCATAAGCTAGTGAGGGTTAATCCTAGTTTATTACAAAGAGTTAAAGAAATTCTATTTAAAGATTTTCTTACGGATCCTCAATTTGGATTAATCGTTGAGGGGATGTTTAAGAATAATCTAAATGTATCTAAAACATCGAGTTATATCTATATGCATAGAAACACACTTAATAATAAACTTGCTTTAATAGAAGATGTAACAACACTATCTCTACATACATTTAAAGACGCTATTGCTATTTATGAATTACTTAAATAATAAATATATTATAAATGACAACAATGTGCAACTTGCACATTGTTTTTAGTTACTAATTATAGTAAAATATATACGTAAATTAAAATATAAGGAGAAATTTTATGGCAACTGTTACACTTACTAACATTAATAAGGTTTATGATGGCAATGTTCATGCTGTTATTGACTTCAACTTAAAAATTAAAGACAAAGAATTTATCGTATTCGTTGGTCCTTCTGGATGTGGAAAAACTACTACATTACGTATGGTAGCTGGTCTTGAAGAAATTACTTCTGGTGAATTAAGAATTGATGATGAAATCGTTAATGACGTTGCACCAAAAGATCGTAACATCGCGATGGTATTCCAAAGTTATGCGTTATATCCACATATGACTGTTTATGATAACATGGCATTTGGTCTAAAATTACGTAAATTCTCACGTGATGAAATTGATCGTCGTGTTAATGAAGCTGCAGAAGTTTTAGGTTTAAAACCATACTTAGATCGTCGTCCAAAAGCTTTATCAGGTGGTCAAAAACAACGTGTTGCCTTAGGTAGAGCTATCGTTCGTAACGCTAAGGTATTCTTAATGGACGAACCACTATCTAACCTTGATGCTAAACTACGTGTACAAATGAGATCAGAAATTATTAAGATTACTGAAAGATTAGGTATTACTACTATCTATGTAACACATGACCAGACCGAAGCTATGACAATGGCATCTCGTATCGTTGTTATGAAAGACGGTTTAGTACAACAAATTGGTACTCCAAAAGATATATATGACAACCCTAACAACGTATTCGTTGGTGGATTCATCGGTACTCCTCCAATGAACTTCATCGAAGGTAGAGTTTCTGAAGATGGTTACTTTGTAATCGGTGATCATAAATTAGGTGTTACTAAATTATTAATCCCTGAAAACAAATTCAAAGTATTAGATGCACAAAACTATATTGAAAAACCATTAATTTTAGGTATCAGACCTGAAGATGTATTCGATACTCCAGAATTATTTGATAAATATAGTAATTCAAAAATTAAGATTAAAGTTGACGTAGCTGAATTATTAGGAGCTGAAACTAACATTTATGGTGTATTAAATGGTCAAACAATCGTTGCTAAAGTTCCTGCACGTATTGACTTACATATGAATGATGAATGTGAATTAGTATTAAATATGGAAAAATGTCACTTCTTTGATCCTGAAACTGAACAAAGAATTAGAAGATAATTTAATATTAATTAATCTAAAACAAAATATACAGCCTGTGTCAATTAATGACATAGGCTTTTATTTAATATATAAATAATATACAAGTATATAGAAAATATAGAAGACTAGGAAGAAATATGTTTAGAGAATTAAAAAGAATTAATCAAAAATTAGATAACAATGAATGTATTGAAATATTAACTAATGAAAAAAGAGGAGTATTATCAGTAATAGGAGATAATGCCTATCCATATTGTTTTCCAATGAATTATTATTATAATAAAGATGATAATGCAATATATTTTCATTCAGGTAAAACAGGATATAAAATAGATTCAATTAATAAAAATAATAAAGTATCTTTCTGTGTATACACAAAAGGCGAGAAAGATAATGAATTACTAGACTGGGCTTATACTATAAAAAGTATAATAGTATTTGGTAACATAGAAATAATTGATAATATAGATGTAGATAATAACAAGTTATTACTAGTAATTAAAGATTTATGTTATAAATTTACAAAAGATAATAATTACATTGAAAAAGAAATAAAAGATAGTTTAAAGAATACTATACTTTTAAAACTGAATATTGAAAATATTTGTGGGAAGAGAGTTTTAGAAGCATAATAAACAATAAGAATATAGTATATAGATAAATAAGAGGAATAAAAATGCAAACTAAACAAATTAGATGTGTATACTGTGGGGGAACCCATACAAACCATATAGAAAAAGATTCATACATTTGCGAGTATTGTGGTGGGTTGAACTATATTATCACAAACGAAGTTGATTTTAAACTACAACTTGCTTTAAATAAATTAGCAATATATAAGTTTGATGAAGCTGATGATATCTATAAAAATATAATCGAAGAATCAACAAATGACAAAACTACATCAATGGCATTAATGGGAAGACTTTTATCTTATTTTGGAGTTGTTTATGTAAAAAGTTATGGTAGTAATGTTACAACGCCAACGTTTTCTAGATATAATCCGGATATACCATCGATTAAATCAAGTAGATATTATAAGCAATTATGTAATTTAAGAATAGAAAATAGTAGTTTAAATAATTATATTAATCAAGTCGAAGAATTAGATAAAGTATATTCACGAATGGATAGTGATTTAAGTGCTACTCCTGAATATGATGTATTTATATGTACTAAAATAAGTATGAAGACAAAAGATGATCCCTATAATAAAGGATATACTGAAGATTCTCGTATTGCTACTGATCTTTATTACTCATTTAAAGAAAAAGGATTAAAAGTATTCTACAGCGATAAAGTGTTAAAAGGTGTAGATTATGATAGTCAAATATATAGTGCACTATCAAAAAGTAAAACTATTTTAGTTATTGCTACATGTAAAGAGTACTTAGAAAGCGTCTGGGTAGAATCAGAGTGGAGAAGATGGTTAAATTTCATCGAAATAGATGCTAGAAAGAAAGATACATTCTTACTTTATTTAACTGATAAAAGTATAGAAGTTCCATCAGTTCTAAAGAAAGTGCAAGTGCTTGATTATTATAATATATATAATGTAATAGATAGTATTATAAATAAAAACAAAGTAGATAAAAATAAAGAAATACTTGATGAAATAAACAAACTTAAAGAAGAAAACGAAAGAAGAAATAAAGAACTAGAGAACTTAAAGAATGAAAGAGTATTGAGTGACTCAACAAGTGGAGCACATGTTCATAGTTATGTAACCAAAATAGTTGAACCAACATGTAGTGAAAAGGGATATACTGAATATAAGTGTGTGGAATGTGGATTTACTAAAAAGGAAAATTATAAAGAACCAACAGAAAACCATATATTAGAAGATGGAGTTTGCAAGGTATGTAATAAAAAGATCCATTCAAAAGGATTAGAATTTAAACTATTAAACGACGATACGTATTCAGTTTCAATTGCATATGTATCAACAGATAAGGATGTAATTATTCCATCTAAATATTATGGTAAATTAGTAACAGTTATTGAAAAAGGCAACTATTATGCGTGTAAAGATATTAAAAGTGTATCATTACCTAAAACAATAATTGAAATTGGTTCAAAAGCATTCAATGAAAGTATGTGTTTAGAGACAATAAATATTCCTGATAGTGTAAGAAAAATCAATAAAGAAGCATTTACAAACTTACCAAATCTAAAAAAAGTTGATATATCAGAGAATAGTAATCTAACATATATTGGAGATTCAGCTTTTGAACAATCGAAAAGACTTGTTAACATTTTAATACCAAAGAATGTTAATTATATTGGAAAAAGTGCATTTAATGGATGTACAGGATTGTCTGAAGTATATAATTTATCTGAACTAAATATTGAAAAAGGTTCAGATAATAATGGATATATTGGTAAGTATGCAATTAACATATATAATAAAGTAGTAATTGATACACTAAAAATGCAAGATGGTTTAGTAATAGTAAAGAATGCTGAGACAAAAGAATATCATTTAGTTAAATGTTTATCTAAATCAAAAGATATAATAATACCTGATTATATAAAACATATCAATCCTGAAGCATTTGTAGGATGTGGATACTTAAATAAAGTTATAATACCTGAAAGCGTAATTTCAATAGGAAGAGATGCTTTCAAAGATTGTCTAAGTTTAAGACATATAATAATTCCAAAAGCAGTAAAGAACTGTAATGTTAGTGCTTTTAGCAACTGTAATGATATTAAATTATTTATTGAAGAAGAAAAGGAAAAGTGTAATTTTGATTTTCAATTTATAACGAATGCAAAATATGGATGTGGACCATGTAAAATTATTGATGATGTTATTTATTCAGAGGATGGAACAAGATTAATTGAATACAGACAAAGATATGAAAAAGAATATAATATTCTTAATAGCGTTACAACAATAGATTCATATGCTTTCTCTAAAAATAAGTGGATTGAAACTATTACATTACCAGAAAGCGTTAGCTACATTGGAGAATTTGCATTCTCACAATGTAGTTCACTTAAAAGTATAAAAATACCAGATAATGTGACTAGTATTGGCAGATGTACATTTAATGGATGTGAGAATCTTAAAGAAGTTATTCTATCAAAGAATTTAACAAGTATTAAAGATACAGCATTTGCACACTGCACAAAATTAGAAAGCATAGAAATACCCGAAGGAATAACACAAATAGAAGGATGTACTTTTCAAAAGTGTTCATCTCTTAAAACTGTGAAACTACCTAGTACGATTACTAGTATTGGAGTAAAAGCATTTGAAGAATGTTATCTTACTAGTATAAATTTACCTAATGGACTAGAAAGAATAGAAAATGAAGCGTTTATTCATTGTATGAGTATGAAAGGTATTGACCTTCCAAATAGTATTATATATATTGGGCAAAGTGCATTTGAAGGATGTAATTCAATTACTAAAGTTATTATTCCTAATAAACTTGAAACAATTGAACCTAAAACATTTTATAAATGTGTTAGACTTACAGAACTAAATTTATCTGGTAATTTGAAAAACATTGGTGAAGAAGCTTTCTTTGGATGTACTAAACTTGAAACAATTGATATTCCTAAAAATATTATTAATATAGGAACTTGGGCTTTCAATAGCTGCGAAAACGCTACAATATATTTTGAAATCAAAAAACCTTTATTCGGTTATCCTGATGTATATAATGAAACTGCCTTTTTATACTGCAAGAAAGTACTCTTTGGAAAAAAATCAAAATAAATATTAACAAATATAACAAAAACGTATACATTTAAAATAAATATATACATTTTTGAAAAAATGTGATACAATAAATAAGTAAATAATTTTATAAAAAGAAAGGAATATAAAAATGGAAAAGAAAACTATTAAAGATGTTGAACTTAAGAATAAGGTCGTTTTAATCCGCGTTGACTTCAATGTACCTATGAAAAATGGAGTTATTACTGATGACAATCGTATTGTACAAGCATTACCTACTATTAAATATGCTTTAGAACAAGATGCTAAATTAGTATTATTCTCTCATTTAGGTCGTATTAAGACTGAAGAAGACAAAGCTAAAAACACTTTAGCGCCTGTTGCTAAGAGATTAGCTGAACTTTTAGATAAAGAAGTTAAGTTTATTCCTGAAACAAGAGGCGAAGCTTTAGAAAAAGCTATTAAGGAAATGAAGAATCAAGACATCGTAATGTTTGAAAATACAAGATTTGAAGATTTAGAAGGTAAGAAAGAATCTAAGAATGATCCAGAATTAGGTAAATATTGGGCAAGTTTAGGTGATGTGTTTGTAAATGATGCATTTGGTACTGCTCACCGTGCTCATGCTTCAAATGCTGGTATCGCTGCTAATAAAGAAGACGTTGTAGCTGGTTTCTTAATTGAAAAAGAAATTAGATGCTTAGGTGGTGCAGTTGATAATCCTGTTAAACCATTCGTAGTTATCTTAGGTGGAGCTAAAGTTTCTAGTAAGATTTCTGTAATTGAAAACTTAATCACTAAAGCTGATAAGATTTTAGTTTGTGGTGGTATGGCTTATACATTCTATAAAGCATTAGGGTATGAAATTGGTACAAGCTTATGCGAAGATGATTTCGTTGAATATGCTAAGAATATGCTTGAAAAAGCTAATGGTAAATTAGTATTACCAGTTGACACTGTATGTGCTAAAGAATTCAATAATGATGCTCCAAGTCAAGTTTATGCATCGAATGCAATTCCAGCTGATGTAATGGGTATGGATATTGGTCCTAAATCATTAGAATTATTTGCTAAAGAATTAGAAGGGGCTAAAACAGTAGTATGGAATGGTCCTGCTGGTGTATTTGAATTCCCTAACTTTGCTAAAGGTACAAATGGAATCTGTGAATTATTAGTTAACTTAGAAGGTGCTACAACAATCATCGGTGGTGGAGATAGTGCAGCTGCAGCTGAACAATTAGGCTATTCTGCAAAATTCACTCATGTATCTACTGGTGGTGGAGCAAGCTTAGAATACTTAGAAGGTAAAGCATTACCTGGTGTTGAAATCTTAAACAATAAATAATACATAATAAAATACATAATTAAATATAGAATAAATATATAATATAATTTAGAGGTGAATAAAATGAGAAAACCAATTATTGCTGGTAACTGGAAAATGTTTAAAACTCGTGATGAAGCTATTAATTTCATTTTACAAGTAAATGAAAAAATGCCTTCAAACGAATTAGTTGATAGTGTAATCTGCTCACAATTTACAGTATTAAGATGCTTAGTAAAAAGACAAGGGGACAACTTAAAAATCGGTGCACAAAATATGCATTTCTTAGATGAAGGTGCATACACTGGTGAAGTTAGTGCATTAATGCTTAAGAGCATTGGTGTATCTTATGTTATTATTGGACATAGTGAAAGAAGAGCAATGTTCAATGAAACAGATGAAACTTGCAACTTAAAAGTTAAGAAAGCATTCGAAGTTGGATTATTACCAATTCTTTGTTGCGGTGAATCTTTAGAACAAAGAGAAACTGGCAAGACTGAAGAAGTATTAAAGAACCAAATCGTTAAAGATTTAGAAGGTTTAACAAAAGAACAAGTTGAAGAATTAGTAATCGCTTATGAACCAATCTGGGCAATCGGTACTGGTAAAACAGCTACTTCTCAAGTTGCTGATGAAACTTGTGGATATATCAGAAGCGTTGTTGCTGAATTATATGGAAAAGACACAGCTGAAAAAGTTAGAATTCAATATGGTGGAAGCGTTAAGACTTCTAACATTGATGAATTAATGAGCATGCCTAACATCGATGGTGCATTAATCGGTGGAGCTAGCTTAAAAGCTGATGATTTCATTAAATTAGTTAACGCAGCTGTTAAATAAAAATGAAACTTTAAGAGGACATAAAAGTCCTCTTTTATCTTTTATTCAATAAATATTGAATACTAAAAATAAATATATTATAATTTAATGGGGTGATAAGTTATGAAAATATATTTATATTTTATAGAGTATAAGTTAGGATCATTAGAAAGATATAATGAAACAGATGAAAATGGATTAATTAAAGAAAAGTATTTATGGATTCCAAATGTAAGTGAAATAGAAAAAGCTGAGAAAGAGTATCCATTTGGTATGGATATGTTAATGATGCCGAAAGAAAACAAGTTGTACGATAAAATACCATATCACTTTAGAGAAATGGATGTTGCTCCTAGTAGAACAGATATAACAGAAAAAGTAGGAATAACAAAAGAAGATGACTTATTTACCAGAATATATAAAATATCTACGTTAGAATATTTCAATCAAGAATTTGTTACTAAAACTAAATAAAAATAAATGTTTACTTTTTAATGAAGATGTGGTATAATATATAAGGTTTGATGACAAACAGCACTTGAAAAATTGTAGAGATGTTAGATCTACCTGTAGAGGAGTTAGTAATCTAGCTGTTAAGATGAAAACTATTTGATATCTATTATTTACGATATGTTCAAGTCTTAAAATTTAAATTTAGGAGGATAAAATTATGTCACGTCACACTGGATCAACTTGGAAAATCTCAAGAAGATTAAATTATTCTATTTCTGAAACTGGAAAAGAATTAAGAAAAAGACCTTTTGCACCTGGTCAACATGGTAAACAAAGAAGTAAATTATCTGAATATGGTGTACAATTACAAGAAAAACAAAGAGTACGTTTCACTTATGGTGTAAGTGAAAAACAATTCAAGAAAGTATTTGACTTATCAGCAAAAATGAAAGGTAAACATGGTGATAACTTCTTAATCTTATTAGAAACAAGATTAGATAACTTAGTTTACAGATTAGGTTTTGCTACAACTCGTAAACAAGCTCGTCAATTAGTTTCTCATGGTCATATCTTAGTTAATGGTAAAAAATTAGACATCCCATCATACTTAGTTAAACCTGGTCAAACTATTGAATTAAAAGAAGGTTCTCGTGGATTAACAATCGTTAAAGAAGCTTTAGAATCAACTATTTCAAGAAAAGCATATGTTGCATTTGATGAAAACACTATGGTTGGTACATTCGTTCGTATGCCTGAAAGAAATGAATTCTTAGAAAGCATCCAAGAAAATCTTATCGTTGAGTTCTACAACAGATAATTATAATTTAAAAATAAATGGAGTATACATTAGTATGCTCCATATTTTTATATTTTAAAAAAATTTTAAAAAAACCCTTTTTAGTGAAATTAGCCAAAAAACACTAAAAAACAATAAATGTGCCACAGATTTTGTGGCGATTTTGCCTGTTTGAGTAAAAAAGTACCGTTTTCGCTACAGACTCCCAATTTGACATATTTTAACATATATTATATAATAAAGA
>CAZHQU010000050.1:0-9334 GCA_964534245.1 uncultured Coprobacillus sp. | reverse complement strand
GGTATAATAGAATGGTGTTTATTGGTGATAAATATTATTTATTAACATTAAATAATGTATATGTATACAAACTAAATAATAATGTAATAGAATTAGTAAATGAGAAGCCTTTGCTTTGATAATTATAATAACTAAGAAAGTGTTGTGTAGTAATACGCAACGCTTTTTCTTTATATTATTAAGCATAAATTAATATGTTAAAATAAAGTAAATGTTTATAAACAATAATAAAAACGTTGTCATAATATATTAATTGTAAAAAAGACTATTTTAGTGTATAATATTTAAAGAGAGGTGAATAAGGATGTTAAAGTTAAAAAACATTAAGAAAGATTATATGACATTAGAAGAACCAGTTCATGCTTTGAATGGTATTAGCATAAATTTTAGGAAGAGCGAATTTGTATCAATTTTAGGTCCTAGTGGTTGTGGAAAGACTACACTTCTTAATATTATTGGGGGATTAGACAGATACACTTCAGGTGATTTAGTTATTAATGGAAAGAGTACTAAAGAGTTTACGGATAGAGAATGGGACTCATATCGTAATCACTCTATTGGTTTTGTTTTTCAAAGTTATAATTTAATTCCACATTTAACTGTTATTGAAAATGTTGAACTTGCATTAACTCTTTCTGGGGTATCAAAAGAGGGAAGAAGAGCAAAGGCAAAAGATGCTTTAGTAAAAGTAGGATTAGGAGATAAGCTTCGTGCTCGTCCAAATCAACTTTCTGGGGGACAAATGCAAAGAGTTGCGATTGCGAGAGCGTTAGTTAATAATCCAGATATTTTACTTGCTGATGAACCTACTGGAGCATTAGATACAAAAACAAGTGTGCAAATTCTTGATTTATTAAAAGAAGTTGCCCAAGATAGATTAGTTATTATGGTTACTCACAATCCTGAACTTGCTGAAAACTATTCTACTCGTATAGTTTCACTTGTTGATGGTGAGATTGTTAATGATACAAATCCTTATGAAGATGTTAAAGAAGAACCAGATAATAAAAAACTAAAGAAAACATCAATGTCTTTCTTTACTGCTTTATCTTTAAGTTTGAAAAACTTACTTACAAAGAAAGCAAGAACATTACTTGTAGCATTTGCTGGAAGTATTGGTATTATTGGTATTGCCACTATTTTAGCAATTTCATCTGGTTTTAAACAGTATATAAGTAATGTTGAAGAAGAAACATTATCTAACTATCCAATTACTATACAAGAACAATTCTTTAATACTGATACGATACTTGAAGCTATGCTTAATAAAGTTGAAAGTGAAGAAATTGAAATTGATGAAGATAAATTATATTCTAATGATATATTTACAAAAATGTTCCAATCAATTACTGAAGGAATTCATGTAAATGATTTAGAATCATTTAATAATTATTTAATTGAAAATGAGGAAGAATTTGGCAAATATATTAGCAATATTAAAAGAACTTATAGTTTATCTATGGATATTTACAAATCTGACACATCAAGTGAATTATTAAAAGTATATCCTAGTGAGGTATTTACAAAAGCATTAAGTGAATTCCCTGCTACGGAAGGGGAAACAAACCCAATGGAAAGCTTACAAAGTTTACCTGTTTGGGCTGAAATGATTGATAATACGGAATTATTACATTCTCAATACAATTTATTAAAAGGTAAATGGCCAACAAATTATAATGAATTAGTTATTGTTGTTGATCAAAATAATTCTATTCCTGATTATGTTTTATATACATTAGGATTAAAAGATCAAATTCATTTAGAAAAATTAATTGAGTCTGCTTTAAAAGGTGAAAACTATGATGCACCAAATGAACCAATTTCATTTGATGATGTTTTAAATACAACATTTAAAGTAGTATTAAATCCAGATTATTATGTTGCAAATCAAACTGGTGGATATGATAATATTAGTTCAAATGAAACTGAAGTTAAGAAACTTGTTGATAATGGTATTGAACTTGAAATTGTTGGTATCATTCAACCTAATCCAGATTCAGCTGCAAGATCAATTAACGGATCAATTGCTTATACATCTAGTTTAGTTAAAGAATTAATTAAGATTAACAATGAAAAAGAAATTGTTAAAAAGCAAATTGAAAATCCAAAAATTGATGTATTTACTGGTAAAGAAATGATTACGAGTTTAGATGAAGTAATTGGATTTGCAGAGGCATTGGGTCAAAAAGAAGCTACAGTTGCTGGAATTGAACAAATGAGAGGATTTGGTTTAACTGATGATCAAATACTTTCACAATTATTGAAAGCATTTGGTTTACCTCAAGTTACATATTCAGATAACTTAAGTAAATTAAGTGTTTGTGACTATTCAAAACCAAATGGAATAAATCTATATTCTGTAGATTTTGCTTCAAAAGATGAAATCATTAGAATAATTAGCGAATATAATGCCGCAAACGTGACTGAAGATGATGACAGCAAAGAAATTCAATATTCTGATTATTTAGGAATTTTATTAAGCTCAATCTCTGATGTTATCGATGCAATTTCTTATGTATTATTTGCCTTTGTTGCAATATCATTAATTGTTTCATCTATTATGATTGGTATTATTACTTATATTTCAGTATTAGAAAGAATTAAAGAAATTGGTATCTTACGTAGTGTAGGGGCATCAAAAACTGATATTTCTAGAGTATTTAATGCTGAAACTGTTATTATTGGTTTAACATCTGGTGTATTAGGTATTGCTATTACATTAGTATTAATTATTCCAATTAATTTAATAATTGAAGCTTTAGCTGATATAAAAAATGTTGCGGCTCTTCCTACTGCTGGTGCAATTATTCTAATAATTATTAGTGTTGCATTAAGCTTAATTGCTGGTTTAATTCCATCTAGAATTGCCGCAAAGAAAGATCCTGTTGAAGCTTTAAGAAGTGAATAAACATAATATTTATGTTAAATAAGTGTCCTATTTTTAGGGCACTTTTATTTAATCTATAATTATCCTTGAAATAAAACGTTTTTTTTAGTATAATTACATTATAAAGAAAAATGTTTGGAGATTTATCATGATCAAGAAAACTAAAGAGATTCAAGACATTCGTCGTTTAACTAAATCATTGCCAGCATTACGATATGTAAATCCAGAATATGTTTATATTGGAATTACTAATGCAAGATGTCCCGAAGGGAAGATGACTGTAAATGTTGGTGACTATGTAAAAGTAGGTGAAGTGATTGGAGTTCGAAACGGCGGTTTTTTCACGCAAAATATTCATTCGACTGTTAGTGGGGAAGTTGTTGGAATTGTTAAAAAGTTTCATCGTAGTGGTAAGAAAGTAGATTTTATTCAAATTAAAAATGATAAGAAAGATGTAATGCATGAATCATTAGTTGAAAGAACTGATGAGGAAATTAAGAAACTAACTAGAGAAGAAATGACACAAATCATTAAAGATGCAAGTTTAGTAGGACTTGGTGGTAGTTCATTTCCAACATATATTAAGTTTCAAACAAAAGATGAAATTCATACTATTTTAATTAATGGAATTGAATGTGAACCATACTTATCTAGTGACCATAGATTGATGATGGAGTTTCCAGATAGAATTATGAAAGGTATTGGATACGCTTTACAAGCATTTGGAGCTAAACGTGCTATTATTTGTATCAAGAGTAAACATCAAGATATTTATGATGTGCTATCAGCTGTAAAGACTAGATATCCACATTTACCAATTGAAATTGCTAGAATCGGTAATTACTATCCTCAAGGATGGGAAATCAATATGGTTAAAAATGCTTTAGGTATTGAAATTCCTTCTGGTGTGTTACCATCAAAATTTGGAATTATGAACTTTAATGTATCAACTATTGTTGGTCTATATAAAGCAATTAGATATAACATGCCAGTTGCTAAGAGATTTTTTACTGTGACTGGTGATGGAATTAAATATGCTCAAAACTTTAGGGTTCGTATAGGAACTTCAATATCTGAACTTTTAGAATTATGTGATGGCTATACTCCTGGTAAAGATAAACTATTTATCATGGGTGGACCTATGATGGGAGCCTCTTTAGTTAATGATGATGCAGTTGTAACAAAAACAACAACATCAGTTATTATTCTAGACTATGAAAAAAGAAAAGAAGAAAACTGCGTAAGATGTGCATCTTGTGTTTATTCATGTCCAGTTGGTATTAAACCAGTTTCAATTATGAATGCATATAAAGCTAATGATAGGGATGAAGTAAAAGAATTGGGTGTATCAAAATGTATTGAATGTGGATTATGTTCATACACTTGTACATCACATATTCATGTTACTGAGTTCATGCGTAAAGCCAAGAAATTAATAAAGTAAAGATGTGATTTTATGAAAATAATTAAACAAACAAGTCCTTATATTCATAAAAAAGTCTCTGTTCAAAGAATGATGACTGATGTTCTGATTGCTTTATGTCCACTTGTAATATTCTCTATAGTTATGAATGGATTTAACGCTCTATATGTTATATTATTATCAGTATTTATAATGATGCTTTCTGAATTTATCTTTGTTTATTTGACAAGCAAAGAACCATATGATGGAAGTAAGAAAACATTTAAATACAATTTAAAGAAGGCATTTGAAAAATTAACTATTAATAATTATCTCACTCCAGCAATCTCTGGTACTATTTATGCATTGCTACTGCCTGCTGGAAGCAATCCTTATGTTGTAATAATTGGTGCATTAATAGGTATTGTTTTTGGTAAACTTGTCTTTGGTGGATTAGGTAATAATATATTTAATCCAGCTGCTTTAGGTAGAGTATTTGTAATGCTAGCCTTTGGTAGTAAGATTACGTACGAAAGTGGAAATTTCTATGATATTGTTGCGGGGGGAACACCTCTAGGACAATTATCAGAAAATATAACAAATATTAGTAATTACTCACTAACAGATTTATTCTTAGGATTTGTTTCCGGATCAATGGGAGAAGTTAGTAAAGTACTAATTCTAATAAGTGGTTTGTATTTATTTATTAGATGTTCAGCAGATTTTAGGACATTTCTTGCAATGTTTATATCATTCTTTGCTGTGACATTTATTGTATCGCTAACAATTGAAAGCGTATCTTCACTTGAGTTTACACTATATCATCTGTTAAGTGGTGGAATGATCTTTGGTGCTGTCTTCATGGTTACAGATCCAGTCACAACACCAATTACAAGACCTGGTAGAGTGTTATTTGGAACGCTTGTTGCTTGTATATCTTTGATTATAAGATTTATTGGAGCATATCCTGAAGGAGTTGCTTTCGCAATTTTATTATGTAATATGTTAGTTCCGTTAATTGATAAAAAGATTAATAATAAATATAAATTTGGCTACATTATATTAGGATTTGGAGTTATAGCATTAACAACAATTGTTATTGCTTTAGCTATATAGGTGACAAAATGAAGAAGAATTTTAAAATTTCATTTATTTTGTCTATAGTTTGCGCAATCTGTGCAGCGTTAATTGCTCTTGTAAATATGATTACTAGAGATACAATTGAACAAAACAAAATTGATAAACAAAATGCTGCTTTAAATGAATTATATGAAGGAGCAACATTTAAGGAAGTTAGTATTTCTGATAATAATATTACAAAATTATTTGAAGTATATAATAAGGAATCATTGATTGGCTATATTTATAATGTAGAAGGTAAAAATAGTTATGGATCAATCGAAATTATGGTTGGTATTAATATAGATAAAAAAATAAAAGATATTGTTGTATTTAATAATACACAATCTTATAAACAAATTGTAAATGATCATATAGAAAGTAATTATGCACCGGGAATAACTGAAGAAGAAGTTAACTCAATAGATGTTTATTGTGGAGCAACTAAAGGAGCTAAATTAACTAAAGAATTAGTTCAAATTGCTTTTGATCATTTTGATAGTTTGGTAGGTGATACAAATGAGTAAAAAAGAAAATCTTTTAAAAGGAATCATTAAAGAAAATCCTTTATTTGTGTCTCTACTTGGAACTTGTCCTGCCCTCGCCACAACAACATCTTTAGAGAGTGCGCTAGGCATGGGACTATTATTTATGTTTGTATTAATTGGTTCCAATATTGTAATTTCTTTATTAAGAAAGATCATTCCAGAAGAAGTAAAAATACCATTATTTATTGTTATTATTGCTACTTTTGTTACAATAGTTAAAATGCTGTCAGAAGCGTTTTTAGGAGAACTTTATGATACATTAGGTGTATTTATTTCACTTATTGTTGTAAACTGCATAGTTTTAGGTAGAGCCGAAGCATATGCTTCTAAAAATGGAGTAGTTGATTCTTTAATAGATGCAATTGGTATGGGAATTGGTTATACATTTGCAATATGTCTAATTGCTATTATTAGGGAATTCTTAGGTACTGGTGGATTCACTTGTGGAGTAGTTTTAACTTTCCTTCCTGAGTTTGAGTTTTTACCACTTAAAGATTATGCAATATCTTTATTTACAAAACCAGTAGGTGCTTTTTTAGTTCTTGGGGTAATATTAGGAATTATTGCTCATAGAAAGAACTTAAGAAGTCAAAAAGAAAAATACGAACAAAAGATGAAAAAACTTGAAGAGATGAAAAAAGTTCATGATTCTAATAAGAATCTAGAATCTAGTAATAATATGAATATTAATAAGGCGTAGGTGAAAAGTATGGGATTTGTAACTTTTATTCTTGCAATTATTAATGGAATGCTTGTTGATAATGTAATATTATCAAGATTCTATGGAATTTGTCCATTTCTTGGAGTATCAAAGAAATCAAACTCTGCTTTAGGAATGGGTCTTGCTGTTACTTTCGTTATCTGTTTAGCTACACTTATTACTTGGCCATTATATCATTTTGTTCTTGTTAAAGCTAAAATACCATATATGGATACAATTACATTTATTTTAGTAATTGCATCACTTGTACAGTTTTTAGAAATGTTTATTAAAAAGTATAGTCCATCACTTTATAAGCAATTAGGTGTATATTTACCATTAATAACAACTAACTGTGCAGTACTTGGTGTTGCTCAAGGTAACATTGATCAAGCATATACTTTTGGACAAAGTATGAGTAATGCTATTGGTACATCACTCGGGTTCTTAGTGATAATTTATATATTCTCATGTATAAGAACTAGACTTGATGGAGCTAATGTTCCAAATGCATTAAAAGGAGTTCCAATTGCTTTAATTACTGCCGCAATCATGAGCTTAGCATTTATGGGGTTAATTGGTATAATATGATTTATTTAATTAGTCAAACAGTTTATTTGATAATTGCAATTGCTATTATATTAATATTAATAATATTATTCTTAGTTTCATATGTTCTGAATAAAAAAACTCCTGTACCAAAGGGTTGTGAGAATATTAAAGTAAGCGAAGAAAATTGTAGTGGTTGTAATAACACATTATGTAAATATTATCCTAATAATAATATAAATAATGATACTAATAATGAATATAAGGAGGAAAACTAATGGAAATACTATGGGCATTTGTTATATTAGGTGGACTAGGACTAGTATTTGGATTTATCTTAGCTATTTCTGGAAAGATATTCTATGTAAAAGAAGATAACAGAGCTAAAGATATTAAAGAGTTTCTTCCAAATTATAATTGTGGAGCATGTGGATATCCTGGATGTAGTGGATTTGCTAGTGCTATTGTTGATGGTAAAGTTGACAAATTAAGCAAATGTAAACCGGGAAAGAAGGATGAAAACTTCCAAAAAATAAAAGATTATTTAGATGAACATCCAAATGAGGATGGAAGTAAAATTGAAGTTTCTATTTAGAGTTTCTATTTATTAGAAACTCTTTCTTAATTGGAGAGATTATGAAGAAAATTTTATTAATAATAACTTTAATTAGTTCATTTATGCTCATAGGTTGTTCAAAATTACATGAGAAAAGTGGACAAGCGTTCTCTATGTCAACAACTATAGAAGTTAAGTTATATGGAGAAAACAAAGATATATTAAATCAAGCTTATGGAGAAGTAATAACTATATATAATGATATTAATAAACTTGCTGATGCATATTTAGAATATGAAGGAATTAATAACGTTTATACTATCAATAATTCAAAAGAACCTGTAGTTATAAAAAATGCTCTTTTTGAGCTACTTTTTGAGTCAAATAGGCTAAAAAACGAAACAAACGGTCATTTTAATCCATTTCTGGGAAGATTAAATTTAATTTACAAGACAATTATAAATAAAGATTCTGAAGTTACGCTTGATGATATTCCTGATGCGAAAACCATTGAAAATGAGCTTGAAATAGCAAATAATACATTTTTAATCTTTGATGAGTTAAATAGTACAGTAACAAAAGTCGGTGATGGATTAATAGATTTAGGAGCTATTGCTAAGGGTTACGCTACTCAAAAGGCCAAAGAAGTAATAATAAAATATGATATTCAAAAATATATTATTTATGCTGGTCAGTCAAGTATATCTTTAGGAAAGCATCCTGAAAAAGATTATTTTACAGTAGGAGCATATGGAGTTAATGATTTTAAATTAGAAGTAGTGAATAGCGACATAGCAACATCATCAGTAGATATGCAAAAGGTCACATTTAATAATACAGTATATCATCATATTATTGATCCGTTTACAGGCTCCCCAACAAATCTATATGATACAGTTCTTGTAATTGGAGATAATTCATGCATATTAGACTGTCTTTCAACAGCTTTTATGTGTATGACTTATGATGAGATTTTAAAAATTTCTAAAGAATTTGATGTTAATGCTTTTATATTCAAAGATAATATGTTAATATATAGCACAAGTGAGGCTAGAATATATGACTAAAAATATGAGTAAAAAGTATAAAAATGATATTATTCTATGTGTTATTTTGTTAGTTCTAATCGTTTTATCAATTATTATTCTAAATGCTGTAAATAACAAAACAGAGTCACTTACTGCTGAAATTTGGTTACAAGGAACATTAATTGAAAAAATAGATTTGTCTAATTTAGATGAAAATCTCAATACATCCTCATATAAATTTGATTATTATGGAAAAGAAATAGTAATTAAAGTCGAATATAAACATAACGCAATAAGAGTTGTATCATCTGACTGTCCAGGGCAAATATGTGTTGATACAGGTTTTAGCAGTTCTCCTAATAAACCAATTGTATGTATGGAATATGGCTTTAAGATAATACTTAAAAGTAATGAAAATGAGTTTGATGTGGTTGTGGGGAAGTAATATGAAGAACTTAAATATTAAAAATTTAGATAATAAAAAATTAGATACTAAAAAAATCACTTATTTAGGTGTGTTACTTTGCTTAGCTGTAATTATTAAT